>CAZRGJ010000065.1:0-10699 GCA_964599445.1 uncultured Planctomycetaceae bacterium
ATGCTATGTTTATTTTATTCCCGACGCACGTCAAAATTCCGGCGGCAGATCATTTCAGACGGAATCGGAGTGCCATGCATTTCATTTAGTCTTTGCGGATCTGTTTGTCTGGATGTCCGGCGGCCTGTCCGTATGGTGTCAGATTTGGGGAATGCACTGAAAGTCAAGGGAATCGAGAATTATGTCAAAAGAAAATATTGAACAGAATGAAAATTCGGAACAACCGACGGCTGCGCTTCCGGAAATTTCACCTGCGCGCCGCAAGCAGCTTCAGAAGATGTTCGACATCGGGATGACGAAGAGTGCCCAGAAAAGCTACGATTATGCGGTGGAGCTTCTGGCCCAGTGTGCGACGGCAGACCCGGGAAATGTTCAGTATGTAAAGGGGCTGCTCGATACCCTGAAGGCGAAATATGAGAAAAATCGCGGCAAAGGGCATCCGATGGCATTCCTGAAGATGATGGGCCCGAAAGGCGCGATGAAAAAGGGGACCGCCAAAGAGGACTGGAAGGCAGTCTGTGAGGCAGGCGTGAAGGGGCTTTTGTGGAATCCGTGGGATTTTGCGACGCTGAGTTACCTGGTCAAGGCGACGATCGCGCTTGGATTTACGGACGTTCCGCTTCTTTATCTCAAGAGTGCGCTGGAAGGCGGCGGACGGGATATTGTGGTGAACCGTTTTTGCGGAACGATGCTGGAAGAGCTTGGCCGTATGAATGAGGCGTACCAGTGCTGGCGCCGTGTGGACGAAATGAAGCCGGGCGATCCGGAAACCGAGCGAACGCTGGCCCGTCTGACGGTCGCGCGTACGATCAGTGAATCCGGTTATTCTGCGGGTCCGAAGAAGGACGCGAAGTCGGTGGTCACGGCAAAGGACGAGTCTGGAAAGACGCTCGAAATGACGCAGGAAGAACTGCTCGAGCACAAGATCTCCCAGCAGCCGACCGATCCGAACCGGTATCTGGAACTGGCAGACATTCATATTCAGGTGGAAAACTTCACGAAAGCGGAAGATGTTCTGCGTCGTGGTGTGGAAGCCTGCGGACCGGGCGAAGGTCTTCAGGATAAGCTGGAAGACGTTCAGATCCGCCGTATGCGTCAGCAGATGTCCAAAGTGGATCGAAACAGCGACGAGTGGAAGAAACTGCGTCTGGAAATGAACGATACCGAGCTGGAGATCTGGCGTAACCGCTGCCTCCGCTACCCGAACAACCTTGGCTTCAAATACGACCTTGGCCTTCGCTACCAGATGAAGGGCGAGAACGACGAAGCGATCAAGCAGTTCCAGATTTCGAAAAAGGAACCGCGCCGTGCCGGACTTTCCTGTTTGGCGCTTGGTCAGTGCTTCCAGGCGATCAAACAGTACAGTCTTGCGATGGCGAACTTCCACGAAGCGATCGAAAAGATCCCGGATCGTGATGCGGAAAACCGCAAGAAGGCGTACTATCTTGCCGGAAAACTTGCGATGGCACTGAAAGATTACGATCAGGCCAACGAGTTCCTGACGCAGCTTGCAGACATGGATTTCAGCTACAAAGACGTCTCGGAACTTCTCGCGAAAGTGGAGGAGATCCGGAACGAAGCCGCCGGCTGAGCGGAGTGCGAGACAAAATTCGGTTTTCATGCGCACAAACAGTGTGCGGAAGACGGAAGTATACTGGAGTAAAGAGGAATTTCGACAGTTTTGGAAATTTGAAGCTGCCGAAGTTTCATTTCGATAATTTTTCATTTTTTCAAAGTTAAACACAGGAGCGATTTCGACGAATCATGCCGAATATCAAGAGCGCTAAAAAACGTCTTCGTCAGAACGAAGCCAGAAAAGTTACCAACTTGGCCATCAAACGTACCCTGCGCCGTAATTGCCGCAGTGTCCGCAGTGCTGCCGCTGAAGGCAACATTGAACTGGCGACCACCAATTTCAGACTTGCCTGCAAACATCTGGATCAGGCTGCTGCGAAACGGATCATCCACAAAAATACCGTTTCCCGTCTGAAGTCCCGTTTGTCCGCGTGCATCAAAGCCGCGAAAAACGCCGGCTGAGCATCCGAATGAAAGCACGGCAGGCAGTCGGCGTTCCGGTGTCTGCCCCGCTTTTTTCTTTTTCGAGCAGCAGTAGTCTGCTGGAAAGAGATTTTTGTGTATTTTAAAGAGGATTCTGCGCAGAAACCTGCGTAGGATTTTTGTTCTATTTCTTGACCTTTTCCTGAAAGGCGCGCTGCGCTGTCCCACAGGCTTTTTTCATGAAAAAACCCAGTATCGCAATTTATCCCGGCTCTTTTGACCCCATTACCCTTGGTCATCTGGACATCATGGAACGTGCAAGCAGGATCTTCGACCGGCTAATCGTGGGGATCGGGATCAATCTGGAAAAGAAGCATCTTTTTACTCCGGAAGAGCGCATGGAGCAGATCCGTCTTTCCACGCAGCACCTCCCGAATGTTGAGATCCGCACATTCAGTGGTTTGGCTGTTCGTTTTGTGGAAGAATGCGGGGCAAACGTTATGATTCGCGGAGTGCGTCCCATCACGGACATTCCGGCAGAGCTGACGATGATGATGGCGAATCGGCGTCTTTCGAGCAACGTGGAGACGCTTTTCATGATCGCGGACGGTGAACTGGCGCACGTTTCCAGCTCGCTCATCAAGCAGATCGCAGGATTGGCCGGACGTGAAGAGTTCCGCAAGTTTTTGCCTGAGGTCGTGATCCCGTCTGTGGAAGCGCGTTTCAGGAAACTTGAGCTGGATGGCGAAAAGGCCGACATTCTTTCCTGAGAGCTGATCGAAGCATTTTTTCAGAGAATTTTCTCCGGACGGCGATTTTGTCTTTTCCGGTATGGGAGTCTATGGGGTTGAATGGTATTTTGTGCCCGTTTTTCTCTGTTTGTGCACTCTGACGGCGTTTTCTGCTGAAAATACGCAGGATGATGAGGTTGAGGAAATTTTTTCACTGTGAGGGGCTGGACATTTTTCAGATTTCGTCTATAATGTGGAGAAATTTAAATAAAATCCAAAGGGGACTCATAGACGATGGCAGAAAACAGTACTTCTGAAAAAAAACCGGTACGCCGGGCGACCGCTGAAAGTATGGCGGCGAGCCAGCGCGATATTTCGATCAGTGAATTTTTTGCGAAAAACCGCCACCTGCTCGGTTTCGACAATCCGCGCAAGGCACTCCTCACGACACTGAAAGAGGCGGTGGATAATTCGCTCGATGCGTGTGAAGAAGCGGGGATCCTCCCGGAGATCTGGGTCCGGATCGTCGAAACGTCGGCGAATCATTTCAAAGTGGAAGTTCAGGACAATGGACCTGGGATCCTTAAAAGGCAGATCCCGAATGTTTTCGGAAGACTGCTTTACGGGTCGAAATTCCATCGAATGCGGATGTCGCGCGGACAGCAGGGAATCGGGATCTCGGCGGCCGGAATGTACGGTGTCCTGACGACGGGAAAACCCGTGCGGATCGTTTCGCAGACATCGCCGCGTCTGACGCATTTCTATGAGATCCGGATCAACACGAAGAAAAATGTGCCGGAGATCCTCAATGGGAACGGTGATGGACTCGTTGTGCCGGTCGCGCGTGAAGAGAGAGCGAAATTCTTTGAAGAGAACGGGATCGACTGGGCGTCCAGCGTCAAGACCGGAACGCGGGTCGAGATCGAGCTGGAAGCGAAGTATCTTCGCGGTCGAGGCAGTGTGGATGAGTATCTCGAGCAGACCGCCATCGCCAACCCGCACGTTCGCCTGCACTACCAGGGACCGGAAGATGAGGAAGAGCGTCTCTACGATCGGGCGACCGACCAGCTTCCGCCGGAGCCGAAAGAAATCAAGCCGCATCCGTACGGAGTGGAACTCGGCCGGCTTGCGGATATGGCGCGGCATTCGCAGGAACTGAGCATGACGAGCTTTTTTGAAAATCATTTTTCGAAAGTCTCGGCTCCGATCTGCAAACAGCTCTGCGGAACGGCACAGATCAATCTGCGTGCGCATCCTGCGGATCTTGAGCGGGAAGACATAGAGCGGCTCTACCAGGCGATCCAGACGACGAAGATCCCGAATCCGTCCACGGACTGCCTTTCTCCAATCGGTGAGGAACTGCTTCTGAAGGGACTTCACCAGGTCGTTCCTGGAGAATTCTACACGGCGGCGACACGGCCTCCGGCGGTCTATCGCGGAAATCCGTTCCAGGTCGAAGTCGCTCTGGCGTATGGCGGTGCGCCCGTGACGCAGAATATTTCATCCGAGCTTCTTCAGGAACTTCTTGCGGAGACGGACGTACGGACGCTGCGTCAATTCCTCATGAACACGTTCCAGGGGATCGGAGCGGACGGTGCGGACAAAATCATGAAAGCGACGCGCCTTTCTACCCGAATGGCTCCATCCAAAATGAAGCCGAAGGACATCGCGGTCCTTTACTCCGCCATGAAGAACGTGAATATTGCGGAGGGACAGACCATGTCCGTTTTCCGCTACGCGAACCGTGTTCCGCTTCAGTCTCAGCTTTCCGCCTGTGCCGTTACGCAGACCATCATGAACATGAACTGGCGGAACTATGGTCTCCAGCAGTCGAGAGGCACACTTCCGCGTGGTCCGATCACCGTCATGGTGCATCTGGCGAGTGTCTGGGTGCCGTTTACGAGTGAATCGAAGGAAGCGATCGCGTCCTATCCGGAGATCATGACCGAGATCCGTCTTGCGCTCCAGACCGCCGGACGAAAACTTGGGCTTTACCTGAAACGGAAACAGAAGGTACGGGAACAGGCCGACCGGCGTCAGCAGTTCCTGCGCTACCTGCATGAAGTTGCCCGGGCGATCCATGAGATCAATGGGCTGGACTATCAGACGGTCTATGATGATCTGCTGGAAGTCGCGAAACTGAAGACATTTGAAGCGGACGCGAAATTTGACGAAAGCGGAAACCGGATCTACGAAAAAGAAGAGGTCGACTATGGCGAAAACGTTCTGATCGTCGATACTTCCAATGTGGAGAGCCGGATCAATCGGACCGTCCGCAAACATGCCGAGGAAGTGTCCGATGAAGAAATTTCGGAGTTTGCGGAACATTTGGAAACGGGAGCCGCAGAAGAACTTTCGATAGAGAAAGACCTGGATGCCGACAGTTTGGAGACGAACGCAGATTAACGGAAACTGCGGTACTGCGAAGTGCCGACCGGTTAAGAAAAGAAAGACGCGCAGAAACTGAAGGAGGTTTCCTGCGCGTCTTTTTTTCATGGAAGATCCAGAACCGTCGGAAATTCTGGATCCTGCGGCCGATTCTGATTGCAGAATTGGGGAAAATGAGCTAAATGTGCCAGGGTTCCCGTTTGGCGCGGGAACGCATCCGGTTGGCCTCCTCATCGTTGAGGAATTCATTCTTTACCGGGTCAAATTCCAGCGTCCGGCCCAACTGCCACGCAATATATGCGGCATGCGACGCAATGTGGGAGCGTGCGGCAACGTCGGCATTTGCCCGCGTGGATCTTCGGGTTCTGATGGCATTCAGAAGGTCCGCATCATGTTCCCTTTGCGTTCCGCGTTCAAGTCCCTGATTGCTGACCGGCAGCGGTCCCTGATGGGTGAGGATCTTGTTCGTGTCGCCGACTTCGACCCAGCCGTCCGATCCAACGACGCGGATCGAGCAGGAACCCAGTCCCAGCCATCCTTCCGAGCGCATGACGAGTTTGACGCCGCTGGCATACCAAGCGACGCAGCCTCCCGGAGTCGGCTCGTAGCGGATCGGGACCGTGTCGTCCGACTGATTGGCCATCTGGCAGAGATCTACCGTATGGGATCCCCATTCCAGGATCCCTCCGCCATGAAAATCGTAGTGTCCGCGCCATCCGCCGGCGACGTATCGGGAATTGAACGGACGCCAGGGGCACGCGCCGAGCCAGCGGTCCCAATCGCATTCATTTCGGTCCGGGAGTGGTTCTTCCGGAAGCCATTCATGGTGGGTGCCCGGTGAGAGAGTGTTGGCGTGCACTTCCGTAATTTTGCCGATGGCTCCGGAGCGAGCGAAACGGATCGCAGTCTGGAATGCCGGACTGCTTCGCCGCTGAGTACCGGCCTGGTAGATCCGGCCGCAGCGATTCACGGTTTCACTTAGCGCAATACTTTCTTCGATCGTCAGCGAACACGGTTTTTCGCAGTAGATGTCCTTTCCTGCCTTTGCGGCAAGGATCGAGAGCATCGTGTGCCATCTGTCCCCCGTTGCGATGAGGACGAAGTCAATGTCTTCGCGATCCAGGACATCGTACATTTCAGGCGTGATGCGGCAATTCTGGTTTCCATATTTTTTGTCGACCATTTCCTTGACCATTTCCCGGCGCGTACGCTGAACATCTGCGTCCATGATGAACTGGACCTCCGGAAACGTCAGGAAGGACGACAGAACGCCCCTTCCGCGATTTCCGACTCCGATCCCGCCCATCGTCAGACGGTTGGACGGCGCGACGGAATCCGGTTCAAGTCCCAGAACACTTCCGGGGATCAGTAAAGGGAGATTCAGTGAAGAAAAGAGAACTCCGGCTTTCAAAAAACGGCGGCGTGAGGATCGGTTGGCGGTTTTCATGCGATCATTCCTTTCCTGAATGGGCAGGGGAGAAAAAGGCAGGCTTAAACGGGGGGCCGTTTCGGACAGAATCGGGTCAGGAGAGTAAATCTCTCTCCCACAGATCCCAGCCTACCATAAATTTCTGCAAAAGTCAATAGGCTGGAGTTTTTTTTGATGAAATTTTCAAAATTTCTCCGACTTAATAGGAAAATGCACGTTCAGAGAAATTCCGCTTCTGGAGTTGGGGCTTTGGGGAGCCGCCTCTTTCTGGGACCTTGCGTGTTGGGAATGGGGTCGGAAATAAAACCGGAAATAAAAAGGAGACGTTCAGGATCTTTCGTGGGTCCGCCGGTAATGCTCGCGCTGCTTTTCCTCAAGTTTTTCAAATTTTTTGACTTCCTGCTCGGATTCCAGAAGCGTCGATTGCTGCGTTTCGATCAAAAGAAGAAGCTGTTCCGCCTCCATATGCAGTTCTCCAAGTTCCTGTTCCAGCCGGCACTCAAACTGGTGGAATTTGTGCAGCTGGGCCATTGAAAGCATTTTTCCGCTCATCCATTGCGTTCGTTCCGAACGGGCCTGCGCAATTTTTTCCCGAAGCGACGCCATCTTTTCATTCAGCTCATTCTGCTTTTGGAGCAGTTCCGCAAGCGTCTGTTTTTTTTCATCCCGCTTGAGTTCCTGAACTTTCTGAACTGCGCGCAGTCGAAAATGAAATCCCATGGAAAGTCCTCATTCGTAAAATTTTGAACCATGTTGCGTAAATGGCTGATTTTGGAGCAAATGGCTGGTTTGGGGGCAATTCCGTCCTGTTTCAGGGAATGGAATGCATTTTTCTCAGGACTCGATGATTTGAGTCATCTGCCGAACAGCCTCACTGAGAGTCGACGGCTCGTCTGTGTTTTGCCGGAGGAATCGAACGATGGCGTCTTTCTTTTCCAGAGCGGCATCCAGAGCCGGATTCGTGCCCCGTTTGTACGCATTGATGGCGAGCAGATCTTGAAATTCCCGCCAGAGCGACACCATGGCACGGAGTTCCAATGCGGTCCGAATGTGCTTTTTCTCGCAGATGTCGTTCATCAGACGGCTGATGCTTGACGGCAGGTCGATCGCCGGATAGTGTCCAGATGCCGCAAGTTTTCGGGAGAGCCAGATGTGTCCGTCGAGCAGACCGCGTACCGTGTCGGCGATCGGTTCGTTTTCGTCGTCCCCTTCGACCAGTACCGTATACATCGCGGTGATGCTTCCCAGCCGCGTTCTTCCGGTCCGTTCCACCAGGGCAGGCAGGAGTGCGAAAACGGAAGGCGGGTAACCGTTTCTTGTGGGCGGTTCCCCGCCGGCGAGTCCAATTTCCCGCTGGGCCATGGCGAATCGGGTCAGTGAATCCATCAGAAGCAGAACGTTCTTCCCTTTGTCGCGGAAGTATTCGGCGACTGCGGTTGCGGTTTGAGCGGCGCGAACTCGCAGAATGGCGGGTTCATTGCTCGTTGCGGCGATGACGACGCTGCGTTTGCGGCCTTCTGCACCGAGGTCCCGTTCAAGAAAATCATTGACTTCACGTCCGCGTTCACCGACCAGTCCAATGACGATGACGTCTGCGTTGGTGTATCGGGCGATCATTCCAAGGAGGGTGCTTTTTCCGACGCCGGATCCCGCAAAGATCCCGACACGCTGTCCTTCTCCAAGCGTCAGGAGTGCGTCGATGGCACGGACTCCCGTTGAGATCGGATTGGTGATCCGCGGCCGCTGGAATGCTTTGGGTGCATCGCGGTGGAACGGGATCCGTTCGGAATTCAGGAGGGCTTCTGCGGAAATTTTTCGCGAGGCAAGAAATTCGGAAACTTTGACTTCCGAAGTACTGCGGGAATTGGAGGAACTGCACGGCATACCGGAAACTGTTGGGTTGCCGGATCCTGAGAATATGGGCTCGGCGTCCGTTTCTGCATCTGCCGGATAGGAATCGAGCGGTTTGATGCATTGGGAGACGTCCTGGAGAATGCGTCCCCGTGCGTCGAGAACTTTTCCAAGCATTCCTTCACCAACGGTAAGCCATGGGATCGTCTGAACGAGACGCACCCGGTCCCCTCGCCGGATCCCCTGCATGGTTTGGAGAGGATAGAGGATGGCGGTCTCATCATGGAAGCGGATGACTTCTGCGGAAAGTGTACTTCGGTCCCGGAGACGGATCTCTGCCAGAGCTCCGACTGGGACGGGGAATCCGCTGACGGAGATCGTCGTGCCGGTCGTTTCTTGGACGGTGCCCGTGATCGCGGTCGGGATGATGGAGTCGAGCTGATTCAGGAGGGAAAGGGGGTTCATGAATGAAGTTCCTCCTCGATTCTGGCCAGCTGGACGTCGAGACGCTGGTCAAGCGTGCCGTTTTCGGACCGCAGAATGCAGTCTCCGCGTGCGAGCATGGGATCCAGTTTGATCTCAAGAGAGCCAAGCTGTCGAAATTCGCTTCGGATCCGGTCCAGGGCAGGTTCCAGGAGAACGGCATCTTCTGGATTCAGATCCAGAACGAAACTGCTTTCGCCTGCACAAAGCTCCAGCATTTCACGGATCCATTGAGCCGCGATCTGGGGATCGGCTTTCAATTCACGCCGAATGATGATTTTGGCGACTCGTGAGATCAGATGCACAAAAGCGCGTTCCCAGCTCTGCGTAAGATTTTCCCGCAGGTCGGCGCACTGTTCCAGAATTTGGAAGATCCCGCATTCGGCAGCCTGGATCGCCGGATCGATCTCCTTTTGCAGCTGAGTCTGGACCTGCGCTTCTACGCGGCTTTCGAGTTCCTGGACGGCTCGCTGAAGTCCTTCCTGAAATCCTTCTTCACGAGCTTTGGCGCGGATAGACTCTGCATCCTGAAGAAGAGCGTGCTTCTGATTTTCGGCTTCCTGAACCGCGTTTTCCAGAATCTGACGCGCGGTTTGCCGTACCGATTCCAGATACGATTCTGCCTGCTCGTGCAGATCCTCAAAATTGAAAAGATGAGCACTTGGGATTTCTTTTTTCATGAGTCGTTCTTTCCTGCGGCGGAAAAGGGCGCAATTCCGGGAATGACGCAGATTTTTGCATGATCCGGAGAACGCGGCTTCGGATCTTTCCGAATTTTCAAAAACGCGGTCCAAAACGGCGGATCAAATACTTTCAGCCATTTCCGGAAGTCGGATCTGTCCTGATTCCGCGAGTTCGCAGGCCAGAAGCATGAGGGAAATGCGGGCTTCTTCCACATCCTGGAGCCGGATCTGACTCGGATATTTCAGTTGCTTGCGGACTCGATGCGCTTCCGATTTCGGGAGAACGCCAAGCAGCCGGTCCGTCAGACGCTGTTCGGCACCCAAAAGAGCCAGGATCGTCTTTTCCTGCGGATTGGCCGCAAGCAGAACACGCAGATCTTTTTTGGAAAACTGCTTCAGGGCATCAAACGGCAGCGTCTCTGCATGGTCCTCCGGAGCAGATTCCGAAAATTTCCCGGTTTCTTCCTGAATGAAATTTTCGGGAACGGGGGCGGAGACTGCTGGATCGGCGACTTCAGGTGCTTTTCCCAATTGGGTCGGAAGTTCATTGGAGACTGCGAATTTCGAAACCGGAAGTTCGGAAACCGGAAGTTCGGAAACCGGAAGTTCGGAAACCTCGGCATCATCTGTCTCGTGCGAAAGCGGTTTCTGTTCCTGTGCGTTTCTTTCATTTTCCGGAATGGGAAACAGTTCATGGAGCGGGATCCACTCCGAGTCGTCGGATCTTTCTGTGTGCGGAAGCACCTCTGCGAGCGGACGGACTGCCGGGGAGCCGGATTTTTCTTCTTTCTGAAGGAAAATGCTTTCAGCCGGAGTGCGTCCATTTTCCAGTTCCAGTTCTTCCAGGTACTCCAGGATCGCGGCGGCGGCTTCCCGAAGGATCTCTTGATCTGGTTCCGTACAGGACGTCATGCGCGATTCGATCCCAAGACGCAGATTTGCCGGAATGTGATTCAAAACCGCCTGTGCGCCTGCTTTGGAAAACTGATGCAGGAGCATCGCGGCCGTTTGAGGACGTTCTTCCAGAAATGCGAGAGCCACACGTTCCGGAGGAAATGTCTGGAGTTCTTCGATCTCCGGGATCTGAAACCGAGTCAGGTCTGCGGCATCCTCTGCATTCAGACCGGCGTTTTCTG
>CAZRGJ010000066.1:0-10648 GCA_964599445.1 uncultured Planctomycetaceae bacterium
ATGAAAGATTTCTTCGACGGGGAACGTGCTCTGGAGCACTGGCACTCCTGCGTCACCTGCCATCCGGATGCCCGCGTTGACGGCATGAACTGGGATCTGCTCAACGACGGCGTCGAAAATCCAAAAAACTCCAAGAGTATGCTCCTCGCTCACTTCACGCCGCCCAATATGATCACCGGAGTGCGCGAAAACGGCGAGACCGCGACCCGCGCAGGCTTCATCCACATTCATTTCAAAAAAATGACGGAACCGGAATACTGCGACGTCGACGAATACCTCAAGGCACTGGAACCCGTTCCTGGGATCGCGCTGAATCCGGACGGCTCGCTCACGGAAGCTGCCCGGCGAGGAAAACGACTCTTCTTCAGTCCGAAAACCGGATGCTCAAGCTGCCATCATGGAAAGTACTTCACCGACATGAAAATGCACGACGTCGGGACGCAAAACGCGGAAGATTTCGACGGATTCTTCGATACGCCGACGCTCATCGAGACATTCCGAACCGCTCCGTACCTCCATGACGGACGCTACCTGACGCTCGAGGAGCTTCTCTGGGAAGGCCGACACGGAGAAACCGACGGGAATTTCGAGAAACTCAGCGAACAGGACCGCGCTGACCTGATCGAGTACCTCCTCTCGCTCTGAACCAGACGTTCAGGAAGTCCGCTGGTCTGAAATTTCAGACTCGGAAAACCTGAAAAAGTGCGAATTACACAAAAAGCACGAAAAAACGGAAATTCAGTTTTTTCGTGCTTTTTCATTGGGCCCCTGCGGTATCTCAGCCGCGGGCTCTCATCTGGGATCTTTCAGGATCCCGGAGCGGCTCAGATCTCCTGGATCTCAAAGCCGGCATCTTCGACCACATGAATGACGTCTTCCGGAAGAGCCGGACCGGAAACGACGGCCAGGGACTCCGACAGGCTAACGTTTACGTCTTCCACACCGGAGACGGAACGGATCGATTTTTCAACAAAATTCCGGCAGTGATTGCACGTCATGCCATTCACGCGGTAGTTTCGGACCTGGGAGTTTTCGCTCATTTCTTTTCCTTTCATTTGAGGATCCTGGGATCGATTTTCCGGGGAGAGTACGGGTTCGGATGCCGCCGGAACGGCAGAGTCGGAAGATACGGAGTCGGCAGACGCAGCACCGGCTAAAATTCGAGAAAGCCTCCGGATGGAAAATGCACCATCCCGACGAAAGATCAGCGCATTGAGGAGTAAAAGGACCAGAAAGGCCGCGCATACTGTCTTCCACCACGCGATTCCGCCGCAGCACGCAGGATCCGGAGCCGCAGAGAAATTCAGCGCAAACCATTCCGGCGGACAAAGCAGGTCGATAGCCAGGCCGGAAGCGATCGCCCCCAAAAAGATAGCCGAAAGGTAAATTGCGAGCGTTTTCCGTCCAAGGACTTTCCCCACGATGAGCATCGCAGCCGCATTCGTCGCCGGACCGGCCATCAGCAGGACAAAAGCCGCTCCGGGAGAAACGCCTTTCGCGATGAGTACCGCCGCGATCGGAATGGACCCGGTCGCGCAGACGTACATCGGAACGGCCAGAAGAAGGATCGCGAGCATTCCGAGAAAGGGCGTCTTTTCCGAAAGCGCCGCCAAAAAACCATCAGGAATCAGCACAGTGATCCCGGCCGCAACGACCAGACCAAGTGTGAGCCACTTCCCAATGTCCTGCATCATTTCGACGAAACCATAGTGCAGCGCGATGCCGATTTTTCGCAAAAAAGACGCCCCAGGCACAGAATCCGCCCCTGAACGATTTTCGTCAGCGCATTCCAGCGAAGGTTCCGGTAAAGAATCTTCAGGAACCCAATGGTTCACGAGCGTCCCGCCAAGGATCCCGGTCAAAAATGCCGTCAGCGGTCGAATGACCGCAAAGGGAAGTCCAAGAAGTGCCCATGTCGCGAGGATCGAGTCGACGCCGGTCTGGGGAGTTGAAATGAGAAAAGAGACGGAGGCTCCGCGCGACGCGCCGTCTTTCCGGAGTCCCATTCCCATTGGGATCACGCCGCAGGAACAGAGTGGAAGCGGCACTCCAAGCATCGCAGCCCAAAAAACGGAACGAAAATTCCGTCCCGAAAGGAACCGGCGATAGATCTTCCCCGGCACGAAAACGTGCAGGACTCCAGCCGCCCCAAAACCCAAAAGAAGCCAGGGCGCCATCTCCAAAAGAAGCGCCAGAAGTGCATGAAGAAATGTAGTCAATGCGTTCATGGAAAGATTCCCTCAAAAAAATCAGCCGAAGGGGTCATTCCAGCCGATGAGTTTTTTTATTTCCCGAACTCGAAATTCCTCACGCCGCAAAATTTTCAGATTTGAAATTCCGCGTTAGGAAATCGTATGGACGGAGTGCATCAAAAGCGAAAGCGCGACATTGACCAGTCTCTGATTCGAGGAACCGCGAAACCGGGTCTGGTAGCTGCGGAGGTCCTGCATAAACGGACCATCCACGATGATGTCCGACTCCGCGATCAGGGAGTTCCACTCCGGACGATGCGCTTCGATCAGCTTCTCAAACGTCCAGCCGGAGTACGTCACGACATCCAGCCCAAGCCGATGGCATTCCCGCGCGATGGGCAAAAGTTCTTCCGCCTGCAGGAACGGCTCGCCGCCGGAAAACGTGACGCCGGAGAGAAGCGGATTCTTTCGGATCTGCTCCAGGATCTCCTCGGCACTCATGAGCGTTCCGCCCTGAAGACACTGCGTCTGCGGATTATGGCAGCCCGGACAATGATGCGGACACCCCTGCGTAAAGATCACGAAGCGGATCCCCGGTCCGTCCGCGATCGATTCCTGAATAAGTCCGGCAACTCGAATCATTTTGTCTTTTTCCCCTAATTTCAAAACGAATCTCTTTCCGTATTCCCCAATGCTGTTTTCCATAAACGGACGGTCCACCGCCTGCTCGGTCAGTCCACCAGCCAGTTCAGGCGGTCCGTCAATTCCCGTCCCGCAGGGAATCTCCGTGCAGAACACGTTCATCGACTTCCGTCCGTTTCGCATCATTAAAGCGGTCCAGCGTACCGACGAGGTAACCGGTGATGCGACGGATGCGTTCAAATGGCACGTTCCCTTCCGTACGTCCGCATTTCGGGCAGACATCGTGAATGACGCCGTTGAATCCGCATACCGGGTCGCGGTCCACCGGATGATTGATGGCTCCGTAGCCGATCCCCGCCTTCCGCATGGCATGAATGACCTGCTCGAACGCTCTCGGATTCTGCGTCAGGTCGCCGTCCAGCTCGATGTACGTGATGTGCCCCGCATTCGTCAGCGCATGATTCGGAGCCTCTATCCGGATCTTCTCAAGCGCCCCGATCGTATGGTAAACCGGCACTTGGAAGCTGTTCGTATAGTACTCGTGGTCCGTGATTCCCGGAATCAGCCCGAAACGCCGCCGGTCCATCCGCAGAAAACGTCCGGAAAGTCCCTCGGCAGGCGTCGCGAGAAGCGTAAAGTTCAGCTTCATTTCCACACTTTTCCGATCCATGAAGTCGCGCATGAATCCCACGATCTTCAGTCCCAGCTCCTGAGCCTCGGCACTCTCGCCGTGATGGACACCGATGAGGGAACGCAAAGTCTCTGCCAGACCAATGAATCCGATCGAAAGCGTCCCGTGCTTCAGCACTTCCCCGATCGTATCGTCCTCGCCGAGTTTCTCGCTCCCCAGCCAGACCCCCTGCCCCATCAGGAACGGGAAATTCCGCACTTTTTTCGACGACTGAATGGTGAATCGCTCCAGAAGCTGGTCCGCACAGAGATCCAGTTTACGTTCCAGTTCCTCAAAGAACCACTTCTGGTCCCCTTTGGCGCGAATGGCGATACGCGGAAGGTTGATGGACGTGAAGCTCAGATTGCCGCGGGAATACGAGATCGCATTTTCCGGATCGTAGACGTTCGCCGCTACGCGCGTTCGGCATCCCATGTACGAAATTTCCGTTTCGGGACGCTTGGGATCGTAGAGACTCAGATTGAACGGCGCATCCTGGAACGAGAAGTTCGGGAAAAGCCGTTTCGCACTCACACGACACGCAAGACGGAACAGATCGTAATTCGGTTCGCCCGGTGCAGTGTTGATCCCTTCCTTCACGCGGTAAACGTGGATCGGAAAGATCGGCGTCTCGCCGTTTCCCATCCCGGCTTCGTGAGCAAGTAGGACGTTTTTCGTCACCATCCGTCCTTCCGGTGACGTGTCCAGACCATAGTTGATCGAAGAAAACGGAGTCTGCGCTCCTGCACGGGAATGCATGGTGTTCAGATTGTGGATCAGTGCCTCCATCGCCTGGTACGTCGCCCGGTCCACTTCCTTCAGAGATTCGGAAAGCGCGAATTTCTGTGCCTTTTCAATGACGCTCCCCAAACCAGTCTCCGGCCCGCATTCCGACGTACTTTCCGCAGCACGCTCTCCGGCCTTTTCAAGGATCCGGCTGCGCAGTTCCATGCAGAACACCGAATTCTCTTCCAGCTTCAAAGAGAAACCGTCTGCGAGGATCGCTTTGCACAAAACCTCTGCGTCCACCCCCACCGGAAGATCTTCAGCCAGAAGCGTCAGGGCTTTACCGAAGTTTTTGATGAAGAATTTCTGAAATGTCCGCGTGACTCCGGGAGCGAGCGCGTAGTCAAAATTCGGGATGCTCTGCCCGCCGTGCTGGTCGTTCTGGTTCGCCTGGATCGCGATGCAGGCAAGTGCCGCGTAAGACTGAATGTCTTTCGGTTCACGCAGTTCGCCGTGCCCGGTCCCGAAACCGTTTTTGAAGAGACGCAGAAGGTCGATCTGGCAGCAGGTCGTCGTCATGGCATAAAAATCCATGTCGTGAATGTGGATGTCTCCGTCTTCATGCGCCTGCGCGTGTGCCGGATTCAGAATATGCGTCAGGCAAAACTGCTTCGCCCCCTCCGAACCGTACTTGAGCATCAGCCCCATTGCCGTGTCGCCGTTCACGTTCGCATTTTCGCGTTTGATGTCGCTCTCTTTCGCGTCTTTGAACGTAAGGTCTTCGTAGGTACGCATCAGGCGGGTATTCCGCTCACGAATCCGCGTTCGTTCCGCACGGTAGAGGACGTACTTTCGGGCAGCATTTACCTTCCCGGCCTCCATCAGAACGGCTTCGACGGCATCCTGGACCTCTTCGACTCCCGGTTCCGCCTCCGGTCCCATCGCCTGGATCTTTTGCGTGACCCGCATTTCCAAACGTCCCAGCTCATCCGCAGAAACAGCATCTTCCGCCGCCTGGAATGCTTTCTGCATCGCGCTGCGGATCTTCTCCGGATAGAAGGGGACCCGCCGGCCGTCACGTTTCAGAATGAACTGAAAAAACGGGAACGCACGCTCCGCGTTTCCGGAGAATTCTCTCTGGCTGTTTTGCGCAGACGCACCCATTCCCATGACGGCCTGTTTATTCATCGTTCTCCCCAAAAAATCTGAAATTCTCTAAAAATCCCAAGAGTTCACAAAAAATCCCCACTGCGTCCGAAACTGGACTGTTTTCATGCGGAAAAAAAGGAACTCCCACCCCCCAAAAACAAAAAACGACAACATCCAGAAAAAACGGAAGCGCGATACGCTACTCAAAATCCTTCCACGAAAGGCTGGGCTGGATCCCCGAATTGTTCTGGTACTTCCCGCTGACATAGTTCTGGAAATCCCCTTCCACGGTATGATAGTAGATCTGGCAGATCTCCATTCCCGGGTAGATCCGGATCGGCATGATCGCATGAATCTCCAGCGTCCAGTACCCCGCGAATCCCACGTCGCCGAAACCGGCCGTCACGTGCACACAAAGTCCCAGACGCCCCATCGAGGAACGCCCTTCCAGCATCGGCACAAAACCGTCTGTCCGGGTGAATTCCACCGTCCGCCCGAGGTAAAGCACCCCCGGTTCAAGGACCATTCCTTCTTCCGGAATGCGAAGGATCTCGTAAGCATTCGCCTTTTTCACGTCCAAGACAGGCTCCGTATAGACGAGCAGTTCATCATGAAGGCGCAGATTGTAGCTGTTCGGATTGAGCTGCTTCTCAGAAAATGGATCGATCTGGATCTTCCCGCTCTCGACCTCTTCACGAATCTTCAAACCTGAAAGAATCATGCGCTGAAATCCTCCGAAAAAACAAAACTTCAAAACTACAGAGAAAAACACGCTCTGAAAAAAGCAAAATCTGCAAAAATCAGAACATACGCGCTTTTCCGCCGATACTCTGCTCCACGGAACCTGCTTCACCGCAAGCGAAGCATTCCCTCCAAAGCACAGATCCAGCCGCCGTCCATCGCAGCGTCAGGTCTCATGAGGCTGGCAGGTCTTCTGACTCCCGGCGATCCGCGTCCGCCTTCTCGACGAGCTCTTCATTCATTTCTCCGCACCGTCAATGGCTTTTCAGATTTGGACGCTTCTGTTCCGGATACAGCGGCGAGGACCGTTCCGGCCTTTGACCGGATTCCCTGTTTCCAGATATTGTGCAATCTTGCACCAACCCCACAACGTCTTGTATTCTACCACGATTTTGCATTTTGTCAAGAGCGACCAGACAGAATTTCTCGAAAATTTCCCAAAACTCATTCCGAAAAAATGCATCTCTTCTTCCCGATCCTCCCAAAAAGAAAAAATAGGAAATTCAGGAAATATGAAGAAAAATCCCCCGGGTACTCCTTTCAAAAAAACGCAACTTGTGGTATGATGGATTCAGTTTCGCGAAACGGACTTTCAGTGCGAACCTCCTGCCCGATGTTCCTGCCTGATACTCCTGCCTGATGCGCCAGCCTCCGGTACGGTCATTCCGGTTTCGCCTCCAACCTTTCTCGATCCGTCAATTCGGATCGATCCAACCTTTAGATCAAGGAGTTTTTCATGAAAAAATCCATCCTCTCTATCGTGTCGGCTCTCGTGCTGGCCTCGGTTTCTGCTTTGAGCGCAGCGGAATGGAAAAGCGGCATTCAGTGGGTCGAACCGCCGGTCGTGGATCCGGGGCCGGAAACCGCTCCGGCCAACGTTCCGTCCGACGCGATCGTCCTGTTTGACGGCAAATCCATGGACGCGTGGGAAAACGGCCAGAACTGGCCCATCAAAGACGGCGCAGTCTACTCGGGACGCGGAATGGTCGTTTCCAAGCAGAAATTTGGTTCCGTTCAGCTGCACGTGGAATTCGCGACGCCCGCCGAAGTGAAAGGCGAAAGCCAGGGACGCGGAAACAGCGGCGTGTTCTGGGGTCCGTATGAAGTTCAGGTCCTCGACTCCTACATCAACAAAACGTACTTCGACGGCCAGTGCGGCTCGATTTACAAGCAGAATCCTCCGGCAGTCAACTGCTGCCGTAAACCCGGCGAATGGCAGTCCTACGACATCATCTTCATGCGTCCGGAATTCAATGAAAAAGGCGAAGTCGTCCGTCCGATGTACGTGACCGTCTTCCAGAACGGCATCCTCGTCCAGAACCACCTCCAGGTCAAAGGCGAGACCTACTGGCACCTGAAGCCGTTCTACACTGCGCATGAAGCCAAGATGCCGATCCGTCTCCAGGATCACGGCAACCCGGTCCGTTTCCGCAACATCTGGGTCCGCGAGATCGCCGATACGCCGGTCCAGCCCGTCCAGGAAAATTCTCCGGTGAAACCGTTTGAAGTCTTCGGTTCCCAGGAGTAAGGTCCCGCACCTCGAAAAAAGTCCAGGTCCTGGAGATCCAGGGGCTGGACTCATTCTTCCGGCATCATTCGATTTCTTCTCATCCGTGCCACAGACTTTCGCTAAACTGCCGCAGATATTCGTTGGGGACCGTCAAAGAAAAAACGGAGCCGCTGACGGTTTCAGATGCATCTGCGCCCAATCGAGCCACTCAATCTCTTTTATTTTTCCTTCGGTACTCTCCCATCGTCAGCCCAAACTGCTTTTTGAAGAGCTGACCGAGATGGTTCGCGTTCTCGAATCCGAAGGAAAGCGCGATCTCATTAAAGGGAAGTTCCGTTTCTTCCACCAGCCGGCAGATGTTCCGCATCCGGACGCGCTTGATCTCTTCCATGATGGAATGCCCAACGGACCTCTTGAATCGTTCCTGTGCGGTGCGTTCCGAAACCGGCAATGCCTCCACGATGTCGGAGACCCGAAGATTTTCGCCTCTGGAAATGCGGATCAGTTCCAGTATCTGCACGACGAGGCGGTCAGAGACCTGGAAAAATTCGGTGGAATTGCGCGAAACGATCCGGATCGGACGGTAGATCATTTCGCCGGTCGGTACTTTGCCGTGCATCATTGCGTCAAGAGCTTCGCCGCACAGCCTTCCGGCACGTTCCCAGTCGATCTCGATACTGGAAAGCGACGGATAGGACATTTCGCAGACCGGCAGGTCATTATCGACGCCAAGCACCGCAACATCGTAAGGCACCGGGATCCCCGCACGCTGGCAGACCTCTAAAACCTGCCGTCCCCGAAAATCGTTGGCAGTGAAGACCGCAGCCGGTTTAGGAAGCACTTCCAGCCAGTGCTGAAGCTCTTCACGCCGGGAAAACCAGTCCGATGCGGGAAAGTCTTCCGGATGATCGGATACCGTGTTTTCCGGGCGTGAAGAGATCCCCTCACGAAACTGCGAAACGCTGAATCCGCGCTCTTCCAGTGCAGAAACGAAAGCGGCTCTGCGTTCTTCGCACCAGCAGACTTTCCGCGAATAGGGTACGTACGCGAACTTCCGGAACCCTTTTTCGAGAAAATATTCTGCCGCCATTTTCCCGATCGCGGCATTATCGCACCGAACGAAAACCGGTCCCAAAGGCGAATCTGGCCGATGGCATCCGGAAAGATCCTGCGCAATATCCCGAGCCAGAAGGACCGTCGGACATCGTTTTGAAAGGATCTCATGGAGCGACTCCAGATTGGGAATATGCGCCAGAATGCCGTCCCCTTCCCAATTTTTCAGCGACGACGGATCCACCTCACTGTGCGTTTTCGACACAAAATTCACATTCCATGGCGAATTGAGCCGAATGTACTGCGTGAAACCGCGCAGGATCCCCCTCGCCGACTCGACTGCCAGATCAAAAAAGACCGCGACTTCCGGACAGGAAAGGGAAATTCTGGATTTTTCAGGAACGGACGGCAGCATACAAAAATTCTCAGAAAGAAAAAGCAGACAGAAACCGAAGTCTCTGTCTGCCTTGGGTCGATCTTAAGTCAATGACTCAAAACGGAAACGGAAAACTAGATAGCTTCGTAGCCGTTCTGATAGGTCGGTTTGACGAGGGATTCCAAGCGGGCTTTGTCTTCCGGATCGTTCGTGATCTGCATGGTCTTGGCATCCCATTCCACTTTCGGACCCATGACTTCCGGTTTGGAAGCGCCCCAAACAGCCAGGTTACCGAGGAGGATGGTCTCGGTGAGCGGACCGGCGTAATTCGGGAAGTTGGACCAGCAGCGTTCCGGTTTGCCGTCTCTGATCGCGCTGACGAATTCACCGAAGTGACCGCCGTACGGGCCAGCGTATTTGTCTTCGGCTTTGAGCTGTTCGCGAGCTTCTGCCAGGTATTTTTCTTCGGTCGCTTTGTCGATCGTGCCGAGCAGATCGCGGTCCTGACCATAGTCGTTCATGGAGAAGAACTTGCCCTTGTCGCCGATGAGGAGCAGACCGGAACCGGACGGCTGTTTGCCTTCCAGAATGGCCGGATCCGGACGCTGACCACCGTCCATCCAAGTGAATTTGAAGCCCGGACGCCAATCGTTGGCCGGGAATTCAAACGTGATCTTGGACCATTTCGGCAGAGAGTCGTAGTTGTGGCCGGAGGTGATAGCCTGGACCCATTTCGGATCTTTAATGTCGAGCGCAGCGAACGCCACGTTCACGGTATGGCACGCCATGTCGCCGAGTGCGCCGGAACCGAAATCCCACCAGCCGCGCCACGAGAACGGATCGTAGGCACCCTGAACGAACGGACGCATCGGAGCGATACCGATCCATTTTTCCCAGTTGAGGTAATCCGGAACCGGAGCTTCCTGACCACGTTCACCGCCCTGCGGCCAAACCGGACGGTTGGACCAGACGACGACTTCTTTCACGGTGCCGAGAAGGCCATTGCGGATCATACGGGAGCTTTCGCGCAGACCGTCACCAGCGGAACCCTGGTTGCCCATCTGGGTCACGACGCCTTTTTCTTTGGCGATCTCACCAAGACGACGGGCTTCGTAGATCGTACGGGTCAGCGGCTTCTGCGTGAAGCAGTGTTTGCCAAGTTTCATACCGGTCGCGGCGATGATCGCGTGCATGTGGTCGGTCGTGCTGACGGTGATGGCGTCGATCTTGTCGCCCATCTTGTCGAACATTTCACGGTAATCTTCAAAAGCTTCCGCGCCCTTGAAGCGTTTGCCGCCTTTGAGCTGGTTGCGGTTCGTATCCGTGTAAGCCACGACCTGACCGAAACGGTTCGCGTCGTTCGAGTCACTGGAACCTTTGCCGCCGATACCGACGCAGCCGAACGTCACTTTTTCGTTCGGAGATTCGTTGGCCATCAGGTCACTCAGGATCAGGGTGGAAGCACCGGCCACAGCCGTGGTGCGCAGGAAATTACGGCGATTGGTTTTCAACATTCTGAAACTCCTTGATTAAATGGTAGGACGCGGTCAACACCGCACTCAAAATCGGCGGGAGATGCAGGGCATACC
>CAZRGJ010000067.1:0-10610 GCA_964599445.1 uncultured Planctomycetaceae bacterium
TCTCCCCTTCCGTATGCGAGATCGTTTTCAGGATCCGTTCCGAATCACCGGCCGAGATCATCGTCACGTCCATGGCATCGAATGCCGTTTCTTCCCCGGAAAAATGTTCCGCATCATACAGAGCCTGCGTGACCGCATCCATTTCCACGACATGATGCACTCCGGCAACCGTCCCGGAATGCCGGTTTTCTCCCCAGACAGGCGCATGAACGAACTCGGAGTTCCGTTCCTTCGTCAGAAGAAACAGCGTTCCTCCCATCTGGATCCGGTCCCCCGGATGGAGTTCGATATTTCGGACCTGCTGTCCATTTACGAACGTACCGTTCAGACTGTTCAGATCCTCCAGAACGACTCGGCCTTTGGGAATATCTTCAAGTTTCAGAACAGCATGGCGGCGCGACACTTCCGTATCAGTCAGACATACAGCACATCCGGAATCCCGGCCGATCGTATACTCCGCTTCCGACAAAACGATCTGTCTCTTGCCGTGATTGCCGTAAACTACTAAAACAAATGCAGTCGCCATAAAATCTTTAATTCTACAAAAGGAATAGGGAAACAGGCACTCTCTTTATTTTGCATGAGGGAAAAAGTTACGCCATGTCCGCCAAATCGCTGTTTCCGTCAATAATATTTTCTATTTTACCCAAAATCCGAAAAAAATGCAAGGGTCTGCCAAAAAAGTTCTTAAAATATTTTCGACTTTCCCCAAAATTGCTCTTGACAAAGCGGCGGAAAAACGCTAAAGTTCTTTCATCAAAAGCAAACGGAAAGATTTTGAAACCGTTCCGTTTTTTTCAACCGTCCAATCGCTCCCGGAATAGCCTTAAGATCCACTGCCCCCCTGGGATTTGTGCTATCCGGGAGATTTTTTATCTGCCGAAATTCTTTTGGTACTCCACGGACTTTCCACAGGTTTTCCACAAAATTTCCACAGAGGGTCTTTCTTCTTTTCCACAAAAGTTCATTCAGAAAAAAACAGAGAAACGACTCATTTTTTACGAAGTTTTTCCAAAACTTCCTGACGTGCGTTTTCGTCTTCAAACAGATAAAATTTCCCCGACCCCAAATGGATGGGAAGATACCGGACCGTCAACAGTTCCAGCAGCTCCGGCATACCGTCTTCGGTTTCCTGCATTTCCAGCAGGATCCCTGCCGCAGAGGCTGAGAGCTGGATATTTTTCGGCTGGTTCCCCGGTCCGGACGAAACCGTCATCGGCCCATCCTCTTCGGTGTGCAGCTCCTCCGGCACGACCGCCAGGACCATCGGAGAATCTTCCTTCTGATCCCAATGGTATCTCACCAGTTCCAGATCCTCCGTCAGCCAGTTCTCAAGACTCTTCCGGACCCCCTCCCACGGATCCCGGCGTGCGATCGTCAGCACCGCAAGCCAGGCGATCTTCGACTCCGACTCCATGCTTTTCCAGGAAATGTCCTTTTCCAGCACGTTTTCCAGTCCCGAAACCGCCTCCCGAGTCCCCATTTTCAGCAAAAGACGGCAAAGGTGCGCCTGAATGCTCTGCGCTTCTTCCGCGTCCCCGACCCGCAGCACACGCTCCACATCTTTCCATCCGCCCAGCCAGCGTCCGATCTGCGCAGAAAGCACCTGCGGCTCCAGAAGCTCGAGCGTCTGCAGTTCATCCGGCGTCAGGATCCGCGAATCCTCCCGGCATTCGGCATCGATCCGGGCAAGCGTCTTCTCCGAGATCTCACGCCACCGAACCGCGGCCGGCTTGCGCATCTCCTGCGGATAAAGCAGCTTTTCTTCCAACGTTTCGAGCCTCACAAAATGAAAAAAGGATCCTTTCTGATTCGGATGCCGAACAGCCGCATTCAGCGCATAATCGCCAGCCGCCAGATTCATTCCCTCTTCACAGTGGACCTGATCTCCCGACATCCGGTCAAAATACGAGGTGCCAACGCCGCAGTTCTGCGGTACTCCGACCTGAAGAAACTGAGCCGTCTTCATCTCGCCGTTCGTCCAATATTCCGCGGCCAGACACGGTTTCGTCAAAAATGCGAGCCGGCTTAAAAGGATCGTCCCGGAAGGAGTCATCTTTCTGGATTCCAGCATTTCCTGGATCTTCTTCTGCGTAAATCCAGAATAACGGCCGCTGATCAGCGCGTCTTCCAATGACTGGACCGTCTGCCAAACGGAAAGCCCAAGACGCTCGCCATCTCTGCTGATGGGACTCAAAAATGCGAATCCATCCCCTCCTAACGGCTCCTGATTCGGACGGACGGAAAACTGCCGGGTCGTCCTTTCATGCAGATTCATCCACGGGACCAGTTTGTCCTCCGGAAGATTCACCGAAGCGAGCGACTGAAGCATCTCCAGGATCCTGCTTTCCGAAAGTCCATCCGCCTCCAAACTGCGGTCCGGATCCGCCAGCCACTTCATCCGCGCCTGATGAAAAAGCCCCCAAACATGCATTCGGTCATCCTCGGAAAGGTTTTCGCTGACGATGATCTGACGCAGCATCTCCATCGTTTCGCCAATCCCCTCCCCATGCCGGATCCGTTCCTCGATCTGCCGACGAGCCAGACTTCTCCGCGAAGGATGATCATCGACCAACGTATTCCATGAAACGCTCTCCACAGGCTCCGCCTGCATTTCCGGAACAGGCTGATCCTGTGTTTCAAGCAGACTCTTCAGTTCCTTTTCCAAAATGAACAGCTTTTCCTGCAGCTCAAAAGAAAGTTCAGGTTCCCGTAATTCCCGACGCACGACAGAAAGAAGATGGAGTTCCTGCGCCGCCGCGGTCCCGGAATGAAGAAATTTCGACAGATTTTCCCATGCGTACTGCCGGCGGTGGCTGGAATCACTGTCCAGCATCGCGATCCACTGCAGATACTGCCGTTCCTCCGGTCCATCATTTGCCCAAACTGCCGCACTATGCCAGCAGCAGCCCAGCAAAAGACCTCCGAAAAGCAAAAATCTGCGTCCTGTCAGCCGCATTGTCCAATACAAATCACACTCCCGGGATCATGGGAAAGTTAAGGTCTGGCAAAATTTGCTCTTGCCAAAAAATCCATTCTATGTTATTATAGCCGAGAAATTCAAAAATGTCCACAGGCAAACCCAAAAAAAATCCCTAAATCCAGATTTTTTTACCATTTTATGAATCACAAAATTCCCCCAATCGCCATACTTGCCTCCGTACTGTTTCTGGGAACTCCGTTCCTTCCGTGGAACGACACTTCCAGCACGGTCCAGGCCCAGTATCTTCAGTTGACTGCCGAACAAATGCAGGCGGCTCTGTTGTGTCCGACAGACGAGTCCAAGGCTTTCATTACGGACTGCTATGAACTGGTCGCCCGCGGGATCGTCCCGGAATCTCTCGTGCTTTCCTCGTTCAACTATGCCTATCAGAAACCGAAAAACCGATGGGTCTATTTCCAGGCATCCCTCGCCCGACGCTGCAAAAAACTGCATATCAATCTTTCGAAAGAAATGCAGAAGCTGCACGACTGAACAGGATCCACAGGTTTTCTGATGTGGAAAACCTGTTATTTTTTTCTCAACACATGTTTCCGGGGAGTGGAAAACCGAAAAGATCATCGACAGAAAAAGAGGAACGTTTTCCATTCCAAAACATGTGATGAGATCCGCAACATTCTCATCACATCCAAATCACATTTTTTCAACGTGCAAAATTTCGTTTTCAAACTCACCATACATCGCTGACCACAGCATCTGACTGTCTCAATTCTTAATGTTTTCCACATTGGTCATCCCTCATAAATACTACTATTAATTTAAATTTATTTAAAATAGTTTTTCGCTACGCTCCACTTCATTTTCTTTGAGTCTCTCCATGTTTTCAACATTCTTTCTCTTTTGGCGCAACCCATTCCGTCGCCAACGAACACAGCACTGGCAGCTAGAATAAATTCTCGCCTGTATCTCCTGTTAGATTTTTTTCTACTTAGATTTTATTCTAGATGTAGTGTTTTGAGTCGAAATATTCGTTCTTTGGAGGGAAATTTCAGGAAAGTTGGTTTTTTGAAAGATATTATTCTTGTATTTTGCCAAAATTTGCGATATAATAGATATCCGAATGAAAGAATTTATTTCCATGGAGTATAAATATGAAAATCATCTGCAAACGTGAACTTTTAGCCAATTCGTTTGGAATGACCGGCGGGATCGTCAAAGCACAGTCGCCCAAACCCATCCTTCGCAATGTGAAGATGGAAGCGCGTCCGGGAGAGATCGTGCTTTTTGCGACGGATATGGAAGTTGGTCTTCGGATCACGCTTCCCTGTGAGCAGGTCCTGGAACCTGGCTGTGTCGTTTTGCCGGCGGACCGGGTCGCGCTGATCCTGAAAGAATCCCGTGAAGAGTTTTTGACGATCGAAAGCGACGGCAACAAAACGATCATCACGGGGGAAAGCCGATTTGTATTTGCGACGGAAGATCCGGAAGAATTTCCGGGCACTCCGGTCTTTTCGGAAGAAAACTTTCTGGTGACGAAAGCCCGGTATATTCGTGAAGCGATCCGCCGTACCATTTTCGCGACGGATAATGAAAGCGGCCGCTATGCACTCGGCGGAGTTTTCATGGACTACAAAGAGAATTTCCTGAATTTTGTCGCCACCGACGGACGCCGCATGGCGGTACAGCAGATCGAAGCTGCCGTGCATGGCGTTTATCCGGAGCAGAAGACAGCGATCGCCACCCCGCGTTCTCTCATGATCGCCGACCGTCTTCTGATCCATGGAGATGCGGACGTTTCCATTGCGCTGCAGGACAATTGCTTCATGATCCAGTCGGAGAATATCTTCTTCTATTCTTCGCTTTTGGAGGGGCGTTTTCCGGAATGGCGCGTCGGGATCAGTCAGCTTCGCGATCCGAAAGTGCTTCCGCTTCCGATGGAACTGTTTTCGCAGGCGATCCGTCTTGCTGCGATCGTGACGGACAAGACGTTCCCGGGAGTGATCCTGGAGTTTGGAGAAGGCCGAATGACGGTTTCTTCGTCGCACGTGGACCGCGGTGAGATGGAAAGAAGTTTTCCGGTCGATTATCCGGACGCGTACATGGCGCTGAAACTGAACGAGGAATACATTTCTGCGTTCCTGCGTGCCGTTGGCGACCAGGCGGCCGTGAAGATGAATTTTGTGGATGCACGTACGGGCGTTCTGTTCGGGACGGAGGATGGATACCGTTACCTTGTGATGCCGATGCAGCTGGACGGTAAACTTCGGAAGAATCCGGAGACGAAAGGATCTGCCGGCGAGTCGGAGGATCAGTGACGTTTGGCGGGCCTGGCATGAATGGTTTCCAGTTTGGCGATATGCCGAAGGATGGGGGCGGGTCTTCGTCCCTTTCCGATGTCCTTTCCGGGCTGGTTTCCCAGTTCGGGATCGGAAAAAAGCGTGAAGAAGACGAATTGGGGGCGTATTGGAAGGAGCTTGCCGGGGAGCTGGCGCAGTATTCCTCGGTTGGCGGTGTGCGGCTCGGGATCCTGGAGATCCGGGTCTCGGATGCCATTTTTGTGCAGGAGCTGCTTTTTCAGAAAGATGCTTTTTTGAAGAGTCTGAGAGAGCGGTTTCCTGAATCGGATTTTAAAGATCTGCGTTTTCGTGTAGGAAATGCCGGATAGGATTTGCGGGCGAAACGGCTCGGAAGGGGGAATGCCATGGCTTCCATTTTAGTGACGGGCGGTGCAGGGTTCATTGGTGCCAATTTTGTGTACCAGTGGCTGAGAGAAGAGACTTCCAGTGTCGTGGTGCTCGACAGGCTGACGTATGCCGGGAATCTGGATTCTCTGATACCTTTGACGCAGAACGAAGAAACGGCCGACCGGTTCGTTTTTGTGCAGGGGGATATTGCGGATCCTGTGTGTGTGGCGGATATTCTGCGAAAATACGACATTGAGAAAGTCGTGCATTTTGCGGCGGAATCCCACGTGGACCGGTCGATCGACGGACCGGCGGTCTTTGTGCAGACGAATGTGTTCGGAACGTTCGTTCTGCTTGAGGAATGCCGTAAATACTACCGGGAACTTTCCGAAGACAGACAGTCGGTGTTTCGTTTCCTTCATGTTTCGACGGACGAAGTCTTTGGTTCGCTTGGTCCGACGGGGAAATTCTGCGAAACGACGCCCTATGATCCGCGCTCTCCCTACTCGGCGAGCAAAGCATCCAGCGATTTTTTTGTGAATGCCTATTTCCACACGTACGGCCTCCCCGTCGTGACGACCAACTGCTCGAACAATTACGGTCCATTCCAGTTTCCGGAAAAACTGATCCCGCTGATGATCCTGAACTGTCTGGAAGGAAAACCGCTTCCCGTTTACGGCGACGGACTGAATGTTCGGGACTGGCTTTATGTTGAGGATCACTGTACGGCCATCCGGACTGTTTTGCGGGATGGAAAATGCGGTGAGTCGTACAATCTGGGCGGAAACTGCGAGACGACGAACATTCATATCGTGAAGACGATCTGTGCGCTGGTAGACCGGCTCGCTCCGGAGTATGGGATCCAGGTCCCGCAGAGTCCGTGCGAGTCGCTCATCACGTACGTGCAGGACCGTCCGGGACATGACCGGCGTTACGCGATGGATATTTCCAAAGTGGAAGCAGAACTCGGCTGGTCGCCGTCCATGACGTTTGAAGGAGGAATGGAAAAGACTGTCCGCTGGTACCTGGAAAATCGCGAATGGTGCGACGCCATCACGCAGGGCCGCTATCAGCGTCAGCGTCTTGGCCGGATCTGAACCGGATCGGAGTCGGATCAGAACCTCGGAGAAGCGGAAAAGACAGTTTCGTATCAGGATCCAGGAGGAAACTATGAAGAGCACAAAAAAAGGGATTCTTTTAGCTGGCGGTGCCGGGACCCGTCTTCATCCCATGACGCAGGCGATGAGCAAGCAATTGCTTCCAGTCTACGATAAACCGATGATTTTTTATCCGCTTTCCGTCCTGATGCTTGCCGGGATCCGTGAGATCCTGGTCATTACGACACCGGAGGATCAGCCGGCTTTTCAGAGACTTCTGGGAGACGGTTCACGCTGGGGGATCCAGCTCACGTATGTCGTGCAGCCGAAGCCGGAAGGTTTGGCGCAGGCGTTTATTTTGGGACGGGATTTCGTTGGAGAGGATTCCGTTGCGCTGGTCCTTGGCGACAACATTTTCTACGGCCAGGGATTTCAGGCCATGCTTCAGGCGGCTTCTGCACAGGAGAGCGGAGCGACCGTTTTTGCCTATCAGGTCCGGGATCCGCAGCGGTACGGCGTCGTGGATTTCGACGAAAACGGAAAGGCTCTCCATATCGAGGAGAAACCGGCCGACCCGCGTTCCAATTTTGCCGTGACCGGACTGTATTTTTACGATAATTCGGTACTGGATATTGCGGCAAATTTGAAGCCTTCGGCCCGCGGAGAACTGGAGATCACGGACGTGAACCGGATCTATCTGGAGCGCGGAGATCTGAAAGTGCAGATATTTACCCGCGGTTTTGCCTGGCTGGATACCGGGACGCCGGAGTCGCTTCTTCAGGCATCCAATTTCATGGAAACGATCGATCATCGGCAGGGGCTGAAGGTGGCGTGTCTTGAGGAGATCGCACTGGAACGCGGCTTCATTACCGAGGAGGCGTTTGAGGTTTTGGCGCATCAGTACCGGAACGAATACTGCGCCTATCTGCAGCGAGTTCTGGATTGGAGACGCAGAGAGTCTGTGCCTGGTCCCCAGTGTGGAAAATGAATTTTAAAGTTGGATTTTTTTTGTGGAAAACCTGCATGGGGCTGCGTTTTTTTCCACAGGACCGAAAAGGGTAAGAAAGTATGAGTGAGTCTGCGATTTACGGTGTTGAAATTACTTCGCTGAAACGATTTTCGGATCAGAGAGGCTGGCTTTCCGAGATCTACCGGGATGATGAACTTCCGGAAGGGATCCGTCCTGCCATGTCCTACGTGAGCGAGACGCTTCCCGGTGTAGCCCGCGGACCGCATGAACATCGGGATCAGACGGACATTTTTGTGTTTCTGGGACCGGGTACGTTTCGGCTTTATCTGTGGGATGCCCGGGAAGGATCGGAGACGTTCGGCGCCAAAATGAAAGTGGAAGTCGGCGGAGAGGATCCGGCGCGCGTCATCGTGCCTCCGGGAGTCGTTCATGCGTATCGCTGCATCAGTGAGGTTCCGGGATGGTGCATCAATCTTCCGGACCGTCTGTATGCGGGATGGGGTAAAAAAGAACCGGTCGATGAGATCCGCCATGAGGAGGATTCGGAGAGCCGGTATCTGCTGGATTAAGGAAAGAATGCCATGCGAAAAGTCGGAATTTACCAGCAGTGTTGGGAACAGGCAGATGCGGATCAGAGGCTGGTCGGACTCATTGCGCAGATCCTTTCCGAAAATCATGAAGTCGAGCTCGTTCATCATCAGCCGGACCTGCGGCGTGAGGAGCTGGAACGGAGGCTTGGACTGGATCTGCACCGCGCGGCATTTCGGTATTTGGAACCTCTGGAAAGCGGGAAAGATCCTCGCGGTTTTTTGAAGATCTCGACAGATCGGCTTGAAGAACTCAGTGCGGGATATGATGTTTTTTTGAATGCGTGCAATGAGCCTCCGTTTCCCAATCGGGCGAAATGCGGGATCCTCATGACGCAGTTTCCGCAGTATGATCCGGAGTCTTTCTATCCTGCGGAGCAGCCGGATGGCGGGAGAAACTGGTTCTGGAACCTGCTGGGCGGCAAAAAACGGAAAGAAAAGAGAGATTGGCAGAAACGGTTTTTTTCTTACCAGCACTGCTGGTGCCTCTCGGAGTACGCCTGCCAGTGGTGTGGAAAACGCTGGGGAGAGCCGGCCAGAATATTGGATCCCGTCATTCGGAAAAACGAGATCGAGGCCGAAAAGACCCATTCCATCACTGCGATCGGACGGCTGGACCGCTGGAATTTGGATCGGCTGGATATGGTCATTAATGTCTTCCAGGATCTCTGCGACCGAAAGTTTGCGAGACTGAACCTGACGGATGACTGGACCTTGCGGCTCATTTGTTTGGGAGCAGGGGAGGAGGCGGACGAATGCCTGCGTCAGCTGAAACTGAAGGCGTTTGGCTATCGTGTGGAATTCCATGTGGATCCGGATTGGGAGACGCAGTCCAGGATCCTCGCGGGATCGGAATTTTTCTGGTGTCCGCGCGGGTTTGAGGCGGATGAAATGCTGGAACCGGAGAAGATCGGAAATGTGGATCTTCCGGTACTTTTGGCGCAGGATGCCGGTGCGCTTCCGATCGTTTTTCATGCCGGCGGGATCGCAAAGGTCGTTCGGCACGAAAAAAATGGTATTTTATGGCGAAGTTACCAGGAATTGGGAGATTTTACCCTCGGATTGATCCTTCAGAAGGACTATCTTCCGCTCTTTGCGCAGGGGGCGCGGGAAAATGCGGCTCTGTATGGGGAAAATGAATTTCGTGCAAATCTGCATCGGCTCCTGGAGGGAATTTTGGACGTGGAGATGAATTGAGCGGAATTGAGGATCTCAGGGAAAATTTCCCCCTCAAAACCTTTCAAAAACTCACAAAAACGGGGATCCGCAGGTACAGATCCCCGTTTTCTTTTAAATTCTGGAAAAAATTTTAAAAAAAGTGGAAAATTTTTTCATGGTGTTTCTTTTTCTTTAAAAGTCCCCGTGGGGTGTTGGTCTTCAGGTATTGGGGACTTCGTAAAAAATCGGAGCGGTGAAATTTGCCATGTGTCTGGAATCCCTTCATTCAGATGTTCACGGTCCGGTGTGGGACGGACCAGTGCAAAATCAGTCATGAGTGTACACAAAACCGTCAAAAACGGAGGGATGCGTGCTTGACAAAGATTGGGGAATATAGTAAAACTATCCTGTCTTCGATGGGAGAAGACCCGTTAAGGAATCGGAAGCAGAAAGAAAAATTAACGTAAAGGAAGTAGAAATTATGTCTTATGGTAAATCGCGCAGTATTGAGAGCAATTCGAAACTTCCGTTGACGGCCCGTCAGCGAGAGGCGTTGGAGTATATTCGCCGCTGTGTTCGGAAGCGGGGTTACGGTCCGACGGTGCGTGAGATCGGGGATCAGATGGGGATCCATTCACCGAACGGCGTGGTGGGGCATTTGACGGCGTTGGAGCGTAAGGGCTTCATTCAGCGTGAAGCGAATCTTTCGCGCTCGATCATGCTGGTGGACCGAGGGGAGAAGGGGTTGGCCGGTCTTCCAGTATTGAGCAGTCTTCTGGATGGCCGTCTTGTGGAGAACAGTGATCCGGAAGAGCGTCTTGAGGTCCACGAGAAGATCCAGATCAGCGGGGATGATTTTTTCCTGATCCGGGTGTTGGATTCGAGTCTTTATTCGGCGTATTCCTTTTGCCGGGGGGATCTTCTTCTTGTTCGGCGTGCCCGGAATGCGGGATTGGGGGAAACGGTGATCCTTCGGGATCTTGAGAATGAATTCACGCTTGCGCAGTGTGAGACCTCCCCGGACGGCGACCGTCTGATTCTTCGGAGTTCCGCGCGCTGGTATGAGAATTCGTGTTCGGGCATCTACGGCGTGCTTGTTTCCGTGATGCGGTTTGGCTTTCAGCTGGAATCCTGAACGTCGGGAATTCGGGTGGGTCCGGAATCCGTGAACGT
>CAZRGJ010000068.1:0-10541 GCA_964599445.1 uncultured Planctomycetaceae bacterium
CCCATCAGGCCAAGAATCCTGTGGCCGTCGAGATGGGCAACTAATCGTTTTTTGTGAATTCAAGCTTAAACAGATAAAATATCAGGGGTGTAAACCATGGCAGATAAAGTCATCATTGAAGGAAAAGGTACTAACGATTCGCTCGGAACCGGTCGCCGCAAGACCGCTATCGCCCGTGTTCGTATTCGTCCCGGCAAGGGCCTCATCGCGATCAACGGCCGCAGCCTGGAAAATTACTTCTGCAACGTTCAGCAGCGTAATGCGGTTCTCGCTCCGCTGGTCGAAACGGGCAAAAAAGAAGAAGTTGACGTCATCATCCGCGTCAACGGTGGCGGGATCACCGGTCAGTCCGGTGCCTGCAAACTTGGTATTGCCCGTGCGCTTCGCATGTACGATGCCGGTCTGTACGAAGTCCTGAAAGATGCCAACCTTCTTACCCGCGACAGCCGTATGGTCGAACGTAAGAAGCCGGGTCTCCGCAAAGCCCGTCGTGCGACGCAGTTCTCCAAGCGTTAATTTACGTTTTGGATGTGTCATATCCGGACGCCCTGATATTCAGGGCGTTTTTTTTGGAGTCGGAGTCTTTTTCCATTAGGGAGGAGTCTGATTTCAAATTTGGTTTTGCGGTGTATAATAGAAGCGGAAAATACTGGTTTTAATTTTGGAGAAATGCCCATGTTTCAAGTCTTCATGCATTATGAAGTCAATCCGACGACGTGGTTTTACCTCTCGTTATTGATGATCACAGGCATTTTCTTCAAATTTCGCCGTATTTGGAGCGTTCGGAATCTGGATCTCTTTCTGGTTTTGAGTTTGGGGCCGGGGCTGCTTTTGGCGGCGCATGGATTTCACGTCGGATATGTGGTCCTTTTGACGTTTCTGATCTTTCTGCTGGCGCGGCTTTTGTGTGATCCGATGATGAATCGCCGGCCGCTGCTGGAAGTGAATCTTTCCAAGAGCGGGCTGGTTTTCTGTTGTGCCGCACTGATGATTTTTCAGCTTGCTGCTTTGGTCCTGACGCAGACGCACGAGGGCGGCCCTCAGAATGTGAATGCGTCTCTGGAACAGCTGATGATGTTCCATCTGAATGAGAAGATCCTGGAAGAAGAGGCGGAGAAAGAGTCTTCCGATGAGACGTCGGCGTCTGGAAAGGAATCGCAGACTCTTTGCAGAACTTCGCTGCGTCACGGACCGGGAATGCCGTTTTTTACCCAGCTTGCGGATTTTCCGAGGCAGTGGCGTTTTGAGTGTCTGAAGAAACGGCAGGAGCTTCAGCGCGATGCTGTCCGGGCGGAGCGGTCGGAAACGGATGTGCTGATGGCGGAGAATCCTCTTCTGGTCGATCAGGCCGGTATGCCTGCGGATCTTGTGCGTGTGGATCAGTTTCCGATCTTTCCCGTGGGGCAGATCCGCTGGACGATATTTCTTGCGGCATTGGCGCAGATCGCGATCGTCACGGGGATCGTGCTGACGGGCTGGGTCCATTTTGAGAATTTCAATACCGGGATCGCGGCCGCAACGCTGTATCTTCTGCTTCCCTATGTTGCGCAGATGCCGTCTCGTATCGACCATCTTGTGCCGGGCGCGCTGATCGTCTGGGCAGTGTTTTCGTGGAGGCTTCCTTCACTGTCCGGCGTGCTGCTTGGGATCGCTGCTGCGCTTTCCTACTATCCGCTCTTCCTTCTGCCTCTTTGGTGCAGCTTTTACTGGTCTCGGGGACTGTATCGTTTTTTGTGTACGAGTATTGGCGTCTTCGCGGCACTCATGGCGGTCGCGATCCCGCTCAGCGGCGGTTTTGGACCTTTTTTGGCGCAGTTTGGCGACATTTTCGGCTGTGTCGGCCTCTTTTCCCGGAGTGCAGAAGGTTTCTGGGACATTCCGGGGAACAGTGTCTACTATTATCGGATCCCGGTGATCGTCGTGTACCTTGGTCTCCTCCTTTTCCTGACGCTGTGGCCTGCCCAGAAAAATATCGGGACGCTGATGAGCAGTTCGGCCGCTCTGATGATCGGTGCGCAGTTTTGCCATCCGTTCCAGGGCGGGACGTACATGGCATGGTTTCTCCCGCTCGTGATCCTCGTGATCCTCCGTCCGAATCTGGAAGACCGCACGGCCGTTCGCGCCATTGAGAGGCGTCGGAGACATGCGAATGTTTCGGTGAAAAATGGGTGAGTATTCATCAGGAAGGGGAACGCGGTGAGCGGATCAGACTATCAGCTTCTCGATTTTGGCAAAGGGAGGAAACTGGAACGGTTTGGGAATATGATCCTGGATCGGCCTTCACCCCCTGCGGAACCGTTTGCCGTGCAGAGACCTGCTGCGTTCTGGAGCCGTGCGAACGGGACTTTCCGTCGGTCTGAAGGATTGAAAGGAAGCTGGAGATGGCGTCTCTCCCCTGCTCCGCAGAGCTGGGAGCTGAAGACGGAGCATTTTTCTCTTCTTCTGAAACCGACGGAAGTCGGGCATTTGGGGATCTTTCCTGAACAGCACGCCAACTGGGATTGGATCCACGCTCAAACGGCCGAGTTTTTGAAAAAACGGACGGCTTTTCGTGTTTTGAATCTTTTCGCGTATACCGGCGGAAGTACGCTTGCGGCCGCTTCTGCGCTTTATGAGGCGGGAAAACGGGCCGGGGATGCGGAGCTTTTTTTTGTGTCCCATGTCGATTCTGCGAAGAATATCGTCCAGTGGGGACGCGGAAATGCCGAGCTTTCCGGGCTTCAGGAGGCTCCGATCCGGTGGATCGCAGAAGATGCGCTGAAATTTGTGGAACGTGAACTGAAACGGGGAAGAAAATACGATGCCGTGATCCTGGATCCGCCGAGTTATGGACACGGGACTCGCGGTGAAGTCTGGAAACTGGAACTGCATTTGCCGATCCTTTTGAAAGCCTGTGCGGCACTGATCGCCGAATCGCCGGCGTTTGTGCTTCTGACGGCGCACTCGCCCGGTCTGGATGCCCGCGGATTGGGAAGAATGCTTCGGGAATATTTTCCGGGAAATTTCCGCAGTGAAGGCGGTGCCATGTCGCTTCGGTCGGAAACTGGGAGGATTTTGCCCAGTGGGGAAACTGCACGGATCGTGTGGGAGAATTAATTCCGATTTTTTTAAAACTTCCTGAAAATTTTCCGGCAAGTGGGCTTGCAAAATACTGAAAAAGTTTTATACTCAGATTATGAAGAGATCCTACTCTGTTTTCTGAGGCCGTGTGCCCGGAATTGAAACAAAAGAAAGAAATTGCTTTTTTGAAAGAATATGAAAAGGAGAATTTGACCATGCCTTTGTTCGAGATCGAAACCAGAGCGCATATCGTGATTGCCAATGCGGAAGATGAAGCGGAAGCCCGTGCCGTTCTGGCGGAATACTATCCGACGGAAGATGCGATCCGTATTTCCAAGCGTCCGCGAAATCTTTGGGTCATTTCCAAAGCGGCTCTGGGAATCACTCCGGAAGGGATCGATCCGTGCAATATCGCGCGTGACTGCCTGGCAAAAGCCTCCGGCGACAAAGTCCACGCCATTCGTCTCTACATGCAGGAGACCGGTACGGATCTGGAACGTGCGAAGAAGATCATCGAGTCCAACATGATGATCGGCTGGTGAGCCGTCCGGAAAAGAAAAAAAAGAAAACGTCTGACGGAGTTCTTCGCCAGACGTTTTTTTATCGTTCATTCCAGAAAATCGTGCCTGGAAGTGTTCCCTGTTCTTCGATCCCGAGGAGAGCCTGCGCATCCCCAGGTCGGCGATACCGCGGAAAGGAGGTCCTTCAGGACTTTATTTTGCGAGATCGAAGGGGTTGGCCGGCGTCGGTTTGACGGGAACTGTTGCGGGAGGCACTGCGGGAACTGCGGCGGGAGGAACTGCCTGTGCAGGAACCTTCGGTCCGGTTTCCGGGAAAGGGCCTTTGGGGAGGTGTTCCAGACGGTATTTCAGGCTCTGGAAGGAGCGGTCGCGGATCAGTTCCGGTTCCTGTTTCAGACCGAGCTGAAAGTGCTCTTCTGCCTTTTCGAACTGCCGCAGATTCAGAAATGCCCAGCATCGAAAGTTTTCCAGGTACGGATCTCCGCCGACGCGCTCATCGATCCGGTCCACACATTCCAGGGCCTGCCGGTATTCCCGATGGTTGAAAAAGTAGTCGAGCGAAAGGAAATCGACCCAGCTCTCTTTCAGGTACTTTTCTCGCAGTTCCGCGAGGGCGAATGCGTAAATATTGGGGTCTGCGTGAGCCTGCGCCGCTTTCAGGTACCAGAACTGAAACGTTTTCTGCTCCTGAAGCTCCATCGGAAGCCGCGAGAAGAGATAGAGTGCCGTCTCTGCGTTTTTTTCTTCGACCGCTTTGGAAAATTCCTGGATCAGCAGCTGATTTTCCTTGAACAGAAGGAGGATCCGCTCCGACATCATCATGCCGTAATCGTCTTTTCCATCGACGTAAAGATCCGGTACGAGCGTGCGCCGAAGGGTCTCGGAAAAGGTTTCGTCGAAATGGTAGAGGTAAAGCTCATGGATCTGGATGAGATTTTCTCCCTGCCTCCGGAGATACAGATCATGGTAATCCAGTCCTCCCTGGGTATCGACGAGCCGAAACGTCGCGGCGATCGTTTCTTCGTCGAGTTGCCGGACGCGGAGAAAATGGTACGTTCCGCCTTCTTTGACTTTTTCGGCCACACTTTGGGCGATCCCGCCTTTTTCAGAAAAAAGATGGATCAGGTAGCGTCGGTCAAAGCGGTTTCCCCGTATTTCTTCCGGGATCCCTTCCAACACACGGTTCGTGAGTGTGCTCCAATCGATTGCGCGGATAAAAAAGGCGGGATTTCCGTTCTGAAGATTTTCTTCCAGTGTTTTCGCAAAACGGCCGGCCTCCTCTTCGGTAAGTTTCGCGGCGGATGGAGGCATATTTTCCCTGGGAGTACCCGCTTTCTGTTTTTCCTGGCAAAGGCACAATAAAGAGAGGAGAAGCGCGCACCCAACAAAAAAGGACACGATGAAAAAGGTTTTTCTTTTCATCGTGTCATTATACGTAAAATGCGGGAAACTGTCAAGTGCTTTTTCCGCTTTTTCCTGGTCAGTGACCAAACATTTGGGTAAAGTATCCGCCGATGCGTCCGACGCCGACGCGGGAGAAGCCGCCGAGCATATTCGCACGGTGTCCGCTGCTGTTTGCCCAGGCATTATTGGCCGCTCTTCCGCTGGAGGATCCCATGTAGATGTTCTCGGCACTTGCGCTGGCTCCGAGCTGATGCGCACGCTGCGAGAAGGAGCTTTTTCCGCGGATGGGAGAGTTGTGCGAGAAGAATCCGAAGCGGTGCATATCGGAACTGTGTCCGCGGGAAACGAGGACCAGAAGGAGGTCGATGACGCACGGACGCAGACCGCTGCGCATCCGGAAGCGGTTCAGTTCGTCGACCGCCCGGTATTCTTCCGGATCGATCGCCGGGGCAAGTTCCTGATTGACGGCGAGGACTTCATTGGATTTCAGCTGACGGGCGGGGATCGGAATATCGCGCACGATCTGCCCGATCTCGGAACGGCTTTTCTCATTATGGACGGCTTCGGCGATCTGAACCAGAGAATCGGCGACTTCCGGACGGACATCCGGATACTTTTCGGTGATTTTTCCGGAATAATCCGGCTGGTGATCCTGAATGATCGCCTGCATGACAGCGCGTTCCTTCTGGGGAAGGACTGCCGCAAGTTCGGAAAAATCGAGGCCGAGAAGTTCGTATTCGGAAAATTTGTGCAGGACGATCGGCGTATGGTGGACCGGCGTCTTGGGGGCCGGAGCCGGTTTTTCTGCGGATCGAGAAAGGAGCTGATCTGCATCCGGAATGACGGGTTTGGCGGTCGTGTGCTGTTTCGCCCCAGCTTGCGCTTTTGTCGATTTTGTGGTATAATTAGGCTGAAAGATTCGGCGGAAAGGGCCGGCCTCAAGGTTGGCAGTAAAGACAGACGCCTGGAAGACGACTGCCGCTAAAATCAAAATGCGTATGGAAATACCAGTTCGGGTCAACATACAAAAATCCTTTCCATGCTTTGTGGGCTAATCCCACGGGCCAAACTTAAAAATTAAATAAAAATCATCGCTGTGGGTCCATGCTCCTCATGGAACCGCGCTGATCATTGGTCCACAATATGTACTTGATAAATAAACTGGAATATATGTGGGAAGTTTAACCTTCACCTAATTGGTAGTGATTATACAGGAAATGCGCACGAATTTAAAGTGGGGGTGGCCTGAATTTTCCAAAAATTTAAAGATTTTTTTGATTTTTCCTAAAGTTTTTGTGTGAATTGTGCAAATTGTATGAAAAATAACGTGTTGAACATTGTGCTTTTTCAGCCGGAGATCCCGCATAATACGGGAGCGGTCGGCAGGACGTGTGTTGGGCTTGGAGCCAAGCTGTGGATCGTCCGTCCCATGGGATTTCAGATCACGGACAGGAATCTGAAGCGGGCCGGTCTCGATTACTGGCAGTATCTTGACTGGGAGATCGTTGAGAACTGGGAAGCTCTGCGGGAGAAACTGCCGCAGTGGGACCGCTACTTTTATTTTACCAAGAAAGCGAAATATTCCTACCTGGATGTTTCGTTTCAGGCGGGAGATGTGCTCGTTTACGGGAGCGAGACGCAGGGTTTTCCGGATCTCTTCCATGAAGAGTATGCGGAACAGTGTCTCAGGATCCCGATCCGGCCGCAGATCCGGAGTCTGAATCTTTCGGTCAGTGTGGGAGTCAGTGCGTTCGAAGCGATGCGGCAGATCGGACATTCGGCAGAGATGCAGTAGGAGATGAAGAAGATGAAACGACCTGAAATTGCGTGGATCGGAACGGGGATCATGGGACGTGCGATGTGCGGACGGCTGATCGAGGCCGGGTATTCGTGCACGGTCTACAATCGGACGCGGGAAAAGGCGCGTCCCCTGCTCGACGCTGGGGCACGGTGGGCGGAAACTCCGGCGGAAGCGGCAAAAAACGCGGATGCCGTCTTTACGATCGTCGGATTTCCGGCGGATGTTGAGTCCGTCATTCTGGATCCGGAAACGGGTGTGCTGGCGGCGTGGGATCCGGAACGTTCCGAAAATGACGGCGGGCAAAAGAAGATCGTCGCCGACATGACCACGAGCCGGCCGTCTTTGGCGGTCAGGATCGCACAGGAGGCTGAAAAACGCGGTGTTTGGGTACTGGATGCTCCGGTTTCCGGCGGAGATGTGGGGGCGAAAAACGGAACGCTCTCCATCATGGCGGGCGGATGCCGCGAGGCGTTTGACGCTTTGGAGCCGATCTGGAAGGTCCTCGGAACGAACGTGAGATTTCAGGGGCCTGCCGGAATGGGGCAGCATACGAAGATGGTGAATCAGATCCTCATCGCTGGGAATATGCTGGGGGTCTGCGAGGCTCTGCGGTACGCGAAGTCCGTTGGTCTGGATCCTGCCGAGGTTCTGGGATCGGTCTCCACTGGGGCCGCGGGGAGCTGGTCGCTCTCGAATCTGGCTCCGCGGATCCTTCGGGACGATTTCGCGCCCGGGTTCAAGATCACGCATTTCGTGAAAGATCTGCGTATTGCGCTGGATGAAGCACGTTCCGCCGGTCTGGAGCTTCCCGGAGTCGAACTTGCCGAGCGGCTTTATGCGGAACTGATGGACGCAGGGCTGGCGGACGCAGGGACACAGGCACTCGTGAAGTGGCCGGTCGCGGAATAGGAAGATCTCACGTTTCCTGTGCCGCCTTTTACTAATAAAAACACGGAAAGAGAAATTCCTCTCCGTGTTTTTTTATGGATCCTCTGCTCGGTCCGCGGCAAAATGACTAGCGGATCGTGAGCTTCGGTCTACTTCTTCAGCTCTTCAAGACACTCCATGGCCGCTTCAATGAAACGTTCGCCGGTCCCTTCGGGGAAAAGGACGTTGATCGTCTCGTAGCTTCCTTCTTTGAAGGCTTTACGCGTCGGAATGTATTTCGCGTTCGTCTGGGAAAGCTCGATGATGATCGTGTTTTTGAACGGCGAGCGGCGTTTGAGATCCTGCCCCAGTTCGACGAAGATCTCGCCCGGAAGCAGAACGACGGCCGTGTCGCTGCTCAGACGGATCGCGCCGACTTCGACCCGGTGTTCGAGCGGGAGGGTGGAAAGGTTGACGATCTTGCCGATTTCGACCCGTTCCAGGAACGTGAGCTGAGAGCTGGTGTTCATGACTTCCTTCCGAAGTTCGCGTGCCCGGGCGATCTGCTCTTCGGTGAATTCCTGACGTTTGACGGTCAGGGTGCGCAGCGCGGAGTCAAGCGACGGAGACAGCTCGGCCAATTCGCCGTCGTAGAGTGCCGCGAGATGTTTTCCGAGTTCCGTTCCGATCTCCGGAGCACGGCGTCGGTGGCGGTTGGTGACGTCCACATGATTGATGTCGCCGCAGGTCCCGATCCCGAAACCGGAGATGAAATCCGCGCCGAATTTTTCACGCAGGACGGTCTGAATGTAGAACGGATAGTCCGCGCTGAACTGCGTGCCGCCGGTCGTGTCGAGATGGAGCGCGAAATTGGAAAGCGACGCGAACGGCTTCTTTTCGGCATCGCGGAACAGAATCCCGTAAAGATCCGGGTCGATCGGACCGGCAGGCCGGATGATGTTCGGATTCAGAACGCCCGGATTGAATCGGACCTGATCGGAATCCTTCATGAAATAGCGTCGGTTGAAGGAAAGATCCGAAACGGAGGTTTTTCCGATGGAGAGCGATGCGGGACGGATGTTTTTCATCGATTCCAGGATCGCTTTTTCGGTCTGTTCGACCCAGAACGCTTTGTAGTTGAACGCTTCATGGTCATTTCTCGCGGCGGCGGCCAGATTTTCTTCCGGGGTGATCTTCCGATCGTACTTCATCCAGACGGGGCCGGTGTGCGTGTGCGTGCCGACGAGAAAGACGGCATCTGCGGAGAGACCGGTCTTTTCCTGAATGCGGCGTTTCACTTCGTCCGTGACGTCATCGTAGACGTAAATGGAGTCGCTGATGGCCAGGACGCACATTTCGTCACCCTGTTTGAAGCAGAATGCGCGGAGCATCAGCGGGTCCAGCACACCGTCCGAAAGCCGTTTGCTGTAGTATCCGGCCATGGGGTAACTCAGCGGCGGGGTGATCTCCGTCACTCCGATCCCGACTTCAAGCGGTGCGGGGTCTGAAACGGCGGCTTGAGCTGCGTCCTGTGCGGAAACGGCCGAAAGGGGGAACGCGGCGAAAACGGCAAAAACGGCCAGAATGGCAAAAGTTGCCGAAACTGCGAGTAAAAGTTTCGGAAAAACCGTGAAGCTCTTCAATTTCATGGGTGGGATTCCTTTCTGAAATGTCAGGAAAAACCGTAGGGAAACGCGGAACGGAGGGAATGTCGGTTCCGCGGTTTTCTCATGGTTGCGGAAATTCTATTTTTTGAGTTCTTCAAGACATTCCATCGCGGCTTCCACAAAACGCTCACCGGTCCCTTCGGGGAAAAGGACGTTGATCGTTTCGTAGCTTCCTTCTTTGAAGGCCTTGCGCGTCGGAATGTACCGGGCATCCTGCTGGGAAAGTGCCAGCACGATCGTGTTTTTGAAGGGGGAACGGCGTTTGATGTCGAGTCCCAGTTCCACGAAGATCTCTCCCGGAAGGATGACGATCGCCGTATCATCGCTCAGACGGATCGCGCCGACTTCCGCCTGATGTTCGATCGGCCAGCTGGCGAGGCTGACGATGTTTCCGAGCCGGACACGTTCCAGGAACGGGACTTCAGATTTCGGATTCAGGATCTCCTTGCGGAGTTCACGTGCTCTGGCGGTCTCTTCTTCGGAAAACTGAAGGCGTTCGAGCGTCAGGGAGCGGAATGCGTAAGCAAGCGACGGCTTCGCTTCCGGAAGGTCATTTTCATAGAGTGCCGAGAGTGCGTTTCCGAGTTTCGTCCCGAGTTCCGGCGCGAACCGTCTTGGAGACCCTGGGCGGACGTCTACCTGATTGATGTCGCCGCAGGTCCCGGTACCGAATACGGAAATGAAGTCCGGACCGAATTTTTCACGGAGGACTTTGTGGAGATGGAAGGGATAGTCGGCACTGAATTTCAAGCCGCCGGTCGAGTCGAGATGCATCGCGAAACTGCACAGCGACGCAAACGGCTTCTTTTCAGCATCGCGGAACAGGATCCCGTAAAGATCCGGATCGATCGGACCAGCCGGGCGGATGATGTTCGGATTTCCGATGCCGGGATTGCATCGGACGACATCCGTGTCTTTCATGAAGTATCGGCGATTGAAAGAGATGTCCGTCACGCTGGTCTTTCCGACGGAGAAGGAGACCGGCCGGACATTCTGGAGTGCTTCGAGGATGGTCTTTTCCGCCAGTTCGACCCAGTACGCTTTGTAGTTGAACGCGCGGTAGTCGTTCCTGGCGGCCGCCGCCATGTTCTGTTCCATCGTGACGGTCCGATCGTAATGCCGCCAGGTCGGACCGGTGTGCGTGTGCGTTCCGAGGATGAAGACGGACTCGCCGGAAAGGCCGGTCTTTTCCTGAATGCGGCGTTTCACTTCGGCAGTGGT
>CAZRGJ010000069.1:0-10462 GCA_964599445.1 uncultured Planctomycetaceae bacterium
AATTGGAATTTTTGTATCATCGCGTTGGGAAATTCGGTGTTTTTCGAGGTTGCCTCTTTTAAATTATCCAGGATAATGTCTTCAAAAATTTCATCTGAATCGATTTTGGTAAAACCTTTCATGCCGAATTGGTCTAAGACACCAACGCCGATCACAAATTCCACATTATTGGGAATTTTTCCATCATCCAGCCCCTGAATGTACATTTTTTCAGTCGGTTCCTGAGTCAGGACCAGTTTGTAGATGTCGTGTTTTAGTTGGTAGAGAAGTTTGGGGGCATACCGGCTGCGTACTTTTGCCAGAGCTTCATAGACTGGGGTAAAAGAACGCAAACGGACATGGGTCATTGGCAAAATATCGGTTTGCGAAAGATTCCGGACGATTTCAAACTGCTCGTTTTCCTGAGATTCCGGAGGCAGCCAGTCGATAAAAATAAGCTGTTTGCTGATTTCATCCTGTTTTTCCGGGGGAATACACCCGGCAACACTTTTCAGGATTTTTCGGATATTTTCATCGGAAAGACTGTATCCTAAAAAGAAGATCGGATTTTCCAGAAAAATGGTCAGCAACTTGGCAGTCAGGTAATCACATTTTTCCTGGAAACGTTCGTAATCTTCCTGCGTAATGATGATACTTGACGGTTGGGAAACGCAGCCGTGGATCTTGTAGATCTCATTGATCCCGAACATTGGTTTCAGCAACAGGTCATCCAGCCCGACGAACGGATTGAATTTCGGAAACAGGTGTTCCAGCAGGATGTCGTAATTGGTCGTGATCACGCCGCCAATATTGCGATTGTGGATCTGTTTGAGCTTCTGGATCTCCGGATCTTCGGAGAGTTGCGGCAACTGTTTTCGGGTGATCTCCTGAATATACTGGATGACATCCAGCCGAAATGCCGACTTGTTTTCCTGAACTTCATCCCGATAGCTGGAATGTTTTTGACGAAATACGGGATCATTCAGCCAGCGGGTTTTGAAATCTTTTTCCAATAGACTGGCGATGACTGCAAATTTGTTCCCTTGGAGCTTTTCCGAATTTATTTTATCTTCTGCTATATTCTCATAGATGAGAAATGCAAGGTCCGGATCCTCTTCTTTGAGCTGCTTCGCATAGTATTCCAGAAGTGTCTTCCAGCTTGGGAGGCCCAAATATCTTCTGGAAAAACCAGATCCGATAAATAAATAGGGAAGACGTCTGAAATTTTTGCAAAGTGTATTCAGTTTGGCCTGAATGGAATCTTGATTATTCATTTTACTCTCCATCCCGTTTCCAGGATCTCCGGTTCTTTTTCCAGGCCGGTTCTTCACGTTTTTCCGGTTCGATCTTGCGGATGATCTGCTGGACATTCTGAATGCCGAGGAGGTTTTGGACCTGCGAAAGGATCTCCTGCGTCGCCTTCAGCGTGAAATCGCACTGCATGACCACGCGGTTTCGGTCTTTCGTGAAGATCTCCAGTTCCAGACGTTCACTTCCGGGAGAGGAACGTAGGATCTCTTTCAGGGTTTTGAGCGTTTCCGGAGTATGGTCTTCTTCGAAAATGCGGATCCTCAGTCCCTCTGTGTAGTCGCGGCGAAGGCTCTCGATCGTCACGATTTTGTCGATGAGGAAACTGACGCTGCTGATCCCGCCGCCTCCGGAATCCCCCGAATCGTCATCCTGGGAATCGTCGCCCATCGTATCCAGTTCATCGTCATCGTCGTCGTCATCGTCGTCGTCCGAGAGGTTCTGAAGTGCGGCTTTCTGGTCTTTGGATGGTCTTTTTTTGCCTTCTTTGGCTTCCTTTGCTTCGCGTTCCGCTTTCTCTTTCGCGAGTTTCGCCGCTTTTTCTGCGGCCTGTGCCTCTTCCTGCTGCTTCCGATTATCGATCGAGCCGACGCAGAGGATCACGGCATCCGGTGAAAGACAGTCGCCGTACATCGTGTATTTCCTGGGCCAGAGAATGCACGGGATCGTGCCTTCTTCATCCTCCAGCTCGAAACGCGCGTAGAGTTCGTTTTTCGATTTCGTCGCTTTCTTTTCCAGCTGACCGACGATCCCTCCGAGCACGACCTGCGTCATGTGCGGAAGCGTTTTGGCTCCCGTGGTATTGTGCGTGCAGTGGAACTGGAGCGATTCGCGGTACTCCGCCAGCGGATGTCCGGATCGGTAAAATCCGAGGACTTTTTTCTCCCGCGCCAGTTTTTCCTTGTCCGGCCATTCCGGAATGTCCGGGAGATCGACGACTTCTCTTTCCTTTTCTCCGCTTTCTGCTGAGGTCGGCTCGAACATGTCGAAGAGAGACATTTGGCCGCTTCGCTTATCTGCGACCGTCGCCTCGCCTGCCTGGATCGCCCGGTCAAGGACGGCTTCCAGTTGGGCGCGGTTCCCCTCGAAACAGTCGAAACAGCCGGCGTCCAGGAGCGAAAGGAGCGTCGAACGCGGGATCTTGTTGACCGCATTGCGCTCGCAGAAATCAAACAGATCCAGGTACGGGCCGTTAGCGAGCCGTTCTTTCCGAATGGCGTCCGCAAATGTTTCGTTGACGCCGCTGATCGCAGTCATGGCGAAATGGATCTTTCCGTCCTCGATCCGATAGCTCGCGGCAGAAGTGTTGACGCTCGGCAGAACGACTTCCACTCCCATACGCTGGCAGTCTTCGATATGCTCGACCGTTTTGTCTTTTTTCTTAAAGTTTCGCTGATCGATGTCGCCGGTCAGGAGCGCGGCCATGAATTCCACGGGAAAATGGCATTTCAGGTACGCCGTGATGTACGCGATCTTTGCGTACGCCGTCGAGTGGCTTTTGTTGAAGCCGTAGCCCGCGAATTGGATGATGAGGTCAAAGAGATGCTCTGCGTCCTTTTCCGTCAGACTGTTTTCCTGGCATCCTGCGATGAACTGGGACTGGTAGTGCGCGATCTTGTCGATCTTCTTTTTGGAGATCGCTTTGATGCATTTGTACGCGTCGGCAAGCTCGATCTTTCCAAGGCGGTTCAAAATACGCATGACCTGTTCCTGGTAGACCATGACGCCGTGCGTTTCGGTCAGGACGTCTTCGAGTACCGGGTGAATGTACGAGGCCGTCGCGCGTCCGTGCTTCACGTCGATGTACTGGTCCACCATTCCGCCGCCGAGAGGTCCGGGACGGTAAAGAGCGAGCATGGCGATAATGTCGCGAAAATTGTCCGGCTTCAGTTTCTGGAGCAGATTGCGGATCCCTTCCCCTTCCAGCTGGAAAACGCCTTTCGTCTCCCCGCGGCAGAGCAGATCGTAGGTTGGCTGATTGTCGTGAGGGAATCGGTACGGATTAATGTCTTTTCCCGTCGTCTCTTTGATGAAGTTCATCGTCTGAGAGAGGATTGAGAGGTTGCGCAGGCCCAGAAAGTCCATTTTCAGGAGTCCGGACGCTTCCACTTCCGCGCCTTCCCATTGCGTCACGAGACCTGATTTGTTGCGGATCGTGTGCATCGGTACGAAATTCACGACCGGCTGCGGCGTGATGAGTACACCGCAGGCGTGCGTTCCGGGCTGACGTGCCAGACCTTCGCACCCTTTCGCAAGATCTACGATCTCCGCGACTTCCGGATTCGTATCGTACGCTTCCTGAAATTCCGGGTTGGCCTTGAGGGCTTTGTCGATGGTGATCTTCGGCGTTTTGGGGACTTTCGACGTGATCTCTTCCACCGAAGAGACCGGGAACCCCAGCACACGCCCGACGTCCTTGATGGCCGCCTTCGCCGCCATGGTCCCGAACGTGCCGATCTGCGCTACGTGGTCCGCCCCGTACGTGTCGCGGACGTACTGAAGAACTTCTTCGCGGCGCGCCTGCTCGAAGTCGATGTCGATATCCGGTGCTTCTTTTCGATTGACGTCCAGGAAACGCTCAAAAAGAAGGTCGTATTCCAGCGGGCAGACACGGCTCAGGCCCAGTCCGAAGCAGACGAGGGACCCCACGCCGGAACCGCGGGCAGTGCAGGAGATCCCTTTCTCATGTGCCGCGCGGACGAAATCCCACACGACGAGGAAGTAGTTCGGAAAACCCTGCCGTTTGATGACGCTCAGCTCCGTTTCGAGGCGTTCGTAGACTTCGCTCGTAAAATCGCCGCCGATCTCGCCGTTGACCCACCGTTTCGGTTCGTCGGCGTAGCGGTCGCGCAGACCTTCAAGAGCGACTTCACGCAGATACTCGACTTCGTCTTTTCCATTCGGCGGCGTGAATACCGGGAAGAAACGCTTTCCAAGCTCCAGTTCCACATTGCATCGGTCCGCGATTTCCTGGGAGCGTGCGACGGCGGCTTCCTGACCCGGGAATGCATCGTACATTTCCTGCTGAGAGCGGAAGTAGAACTGGTCAGTGTCCATCCGCATCCGGTCTTCGTCTACCCGTTTCTTCCCCGTGTTGATGCAGAGGAGAATGTCCTGGATCGGTGCGTCCTTTTTCTCTACGTAGTGTACGTCGCTCGTCGCGACCAGCGGGATCCCCGTTTTTTCCGCCATCTCGATCATGAATCGGGCGGCGCGCTGCTGAAGATCGATCCCATTATTCTGGATCTCCAGATAAAATCGGTCGCCGAACTCCTTTTTGTACCATTCCGCGACTTCGTAGGCGGCTTTCCAGTTTGGTTCGTTCCCGTTGATCAGGTGCTGATTGATCTCTCCGCCAAGACAGCCGCTGAGGATGATGAGTCCTTCGCCGTACTGGTACAGAAGCTCCCGGTCGATCCTCGGCCGGCGGTACATTCCCTCCGTGTACGCCTGCGTCGCCATTTTCAGAAGGTTTTTGAATCCGGTGTGGTTTTGTGCCAGCACGGTCAGATGGTACGCATAGTTCGTGCGGGCAGGGTACTGCCGATTAAAGCGGCTGTCCGGAGCAAGGTAGGCCTCGTAGCCCAGGATCGGTTTGATCCCGGTATCCAGCGCACGCTGATAGAATTTCAGGATGCCGAACATGTTGCCGTGGTCCGTCAGCGCAAGAGAATTCATCTTGAATTCTGCCGCTTTGTTGACGAGCCGCTTCAGAGAACCGGCACCGTCCAGCAGACTGTACTCGCTATGGCAGTGAAGATGCACATACGGCGGCGGAGCCTGAGCTTCGGCGGTTTCCTGATTTTCTGAAATTTCGGGATTGGGATTCGGAGTCTCTGCCATGATTTCCTCAAAAAAAGTTCCGTACCATTTCGTGCCGTCCTGAACGCTGACGCACAGGATCCAGAACTATTTTACCATAAAACTGAGGAAATGAAAACGGGGGGCGTACCGTTTGGGGATCGGATTCTTCCAAAAAAAGATCCATCCGGCATGTGCGTACCGAATGAATCTTTTTTGCGGTCTCTAATTGCGGGATGTCCTGCGCCGGAGCTTGAAGATCCCGAGACCGGCCAAAAGCAGAAGCCACGATGCGGGTTCCGGGACGCCGGGAACATCCGGACCTGCGGGAAGTGCCGTGAGGCTGAGGAAGCCGTTGGGATCCATGGTGAAGTAGTCCGCAAGATTTCCGGAAAGCGTGTCCGTCACGCCGTTCCAGCCGAGCGTAAAGTCTCCGGCATTGCCCTGGAATGAATCCGTCGTGAGCGAAATGGTTTCAGAGGCCGGGTCGAAGAAAAGAAGGGATTCCAGCGCCATGTCCAGACTTCCCAGATCCAGAGAAGAACCGCTCAGGGCGAGGATGCCCGCTTCTTCGATCGTGAGCGCGGAGTTCGTCAGGTCAAACGAATTCTCCGCGAAAGTCAGCGTTCCTTCCATGATGGCGATGCCGCCCAAGGACGCATATGCGCCGGTGAACGTCTGGTTTCCCGCGCCGGTTTTGATCAGGTCGATGTTTCCGGTGACTTTTCCGGCGTAGGATTCGCTCTTTCCTTCCGGTACGCGGAGCGTCAGTGTGCTGGCTGTCGAGGAGGAGTTTTTGAGGACTGCCTCGGAAACGGTCGAGGAAAGACCGGCGATCGGCGTGTTCGTCAGGCTGAATCCCGCGAGATCAAGCGAGGCTTTGGCGTGGCTGATGGAAACGACGCCCGTTCCCAGCGCGTCGTTCGCGCCGAGTTTGGCGATCGCTTTGTTCTCGTCCCCGAAGTTGAGGTTCGCGCCGACGTTCAGACCGCCGGAGAAGGAGTTCTGGCTGTTCGCGAAAACGATCGGCCCATTGTCGCCGGAGATGCCGAGTTCGCCGGTCCCGGAGATCACGCCTTTCATCGTGTACGTAATGTTTGACCCGCCGCGGAGGGTGCCGCCGTTTTCGGTCAGCTCGATCGGGAGAGTGAAGTTTTTCAGCGGATTGAGGTTCGCGTTGAACATCAGGGTCCCTCCGTCCAGAACGACGCCGGAGAATTTGCTGAATCCGTCGGTTTTCGCGATGAGTTTTCCGCCCGAAACGCCGATCTTTCCGGTGAAATTATTCGTCACGATGTGGAACGAATTGCAGTTTCCGCCGGTGACGTTGATGCCGTTGAGCATCAGGAGGGAATCTTTTGTCGCGGTCGTGCCGTTGGCGAGAGTGAGGTAGAGCTGGTCGGTCCCTTTCCCGCGCCAGTCGATGGTCCCGCCGTCGGCTTCGATCGAAATTTTGTTCAGGTGGTCGGTACTTGCTCCCGTGACGGAGAGCGTGCCGCCGTTGAATGTGTAGCTCGCGTTTTTCGCCGCGTCGTTCAGAGCGGAGACCTGGTAAAGTGTTCCGCCGTTGAGGAGGAACTGGTGCGCGGGGATGGGCGATTCCGTCTCGACGAGAGAGCCGGGAACGGCATCGATTTTGAGCATTCCTTCATTCACGGTCGTGGAGCCGGAGTAGAGGATCTTTTCGCCGGTGAGCGTCTGGGTCCCTTTACCGTCTTTCGTGACGTTCAGATTGCCGGAAAGTTCGCTGGCGTAGGTGAGGTCCTTTCCTTCCGCGACATTCAGAGTCAGGCCTGCGGCTGCACCGGAGTTTTTCACGACGGCGAAAGAGTCCTTTTCGGTGGAGATCAGACCGCCGATCTTTTGGCTGAAGCCTTTCAGGTCGAGTGTGGAGGCTCCCTGTTCGGACGCTCCGATCATCGTGACCGGACCGGTTCCGAGTACATTTTCCGCACCGGCCTGTACTTTACTCTGGAAGGGGCCGTTTCCGCGGTTTTTCTGTGTGCCGATGACCAGTCCGCTGGAGAAGTCGTTGGCGGAATTTTTGAAGACGGTCGTTCCGTTATCGCCGGAGATGCCGAGTTCGCCGGTCCCGGAGATCTTTCCGGTGAAGATGTGAGTTCCAAACGATCCGTTCCGGATGGTGCTGAACGTTCCGTCGGTGAGCGTGATGGGAGCCGCGTACGTCTGTGTGCCGTTAATGTTGACCATGAGGGTCCCTCCGTTCAGGATGAGGCCTTTCGCGGGAAGGTAATTCATGGACGTGATGTTCAGTTTGCCGGCGGTGATCTCAAATTTCCCGCTGAAATTGGAGAGTGCGGTCGGAGTGAGCGTCGGGCAGTTTCCGGACGCATTGTTTGAGGCGGTGAAGGTGAGGACCGTGTTTTCCGTCGTGCCGGTCCCGTTGATGCCGAAACTGAGCGCGTTCGTTCCGGTCGTGATCCACTGAATGGTTCCGCCGTTAGCCGTCACGTCGATTTTGGTGGAGAGAGTGAGTCCGCCGTTTTTCTCAAAAGCGAGCGTTCCGCCGTCGAGCGTGAAGGCGTTCGCCGCGTTTCCGTCTGGATTCTGGATGAGGAGTTTACCTGCCGAGACTTTCGCGGAGACGTTTGCGTCCAGTCCGGCCCCTGCGAGCGTCTGCGTTCCGGTCCCGATTTTCGTGAGGCTGAGCTTTCCGGTGATCTTTCCCGCGTAGGTCTGATTTCCGGTGAGTTCAAGCGTCAGGGCACTCGACGTTTCCGCGTTGGAGTTGGTCAGGATGGCATTCGCGGAAGTCCCGGCGAGACCGGCTGCTTTGCCCGCGTCGGTGAGTCCCGCGAGATCCAGTGTTCCGGTCTCGGTGACGGTGAGGACTCCGCCGCCGAGTTTGGCTCCGGAGATCAAGCGGAGCGTGCCTTCATTGACGGTCGTTTTTCCCGTCCGGGTGAATCCCGTGCCGGTCAGGATCTGCGTGCCCGCGCCGGATTTGGCGAGGTCGATCTTCCCGGTCATTTTGCCGGCGTAGGTGAGCGTCTGGCCATTCGGAACGCTTAAAGTCAATGTGCTGACGGTGTCTTTGGAGTTTTTGACCTCCACTCCTGAACGTGTCGCGGACAGGCCGGCGATCGGAGTCGAGACGATGCTGTGGCCGTAGAGGTCGAGCCAGTGATTTGCGCCAGCTCCGAAGGAAACGACGCCGGTTCCGAGCGAATTGCTTGCGCGGAGTTCGGCTTTGGTGGTCTGATTGAAGTTTCCGTTCATGACGTCGCCGATCTGGAGTCCGCCGGAGAAATCGTTGGCGGAATTGGCGAAGCAGAAGGTTCCCGAGTCGCCGCCGATGCCGAACGCGCCGGTCCCGGTGATCTTTCCGGACCAGATGATCCGGCTGCTGCTGTGCCCGACGCGGACGGTGCCGCCTTTTTCACCCAAAACCAGATCCGTGGAGATCTTCGTGTTTTCGTTTCCGATGTTCATCTGTGCGTCATTCATGATGGAGCCGCCGTTGAGAATGATGGAGTTGACCTTCGGCAGGTCACCGAGCAGACGGATCTTTCCGCCCGTGATCTCCACGTCGCCGGTGAATGCGGAGTCGGATCGGATGACGAAAGAGTTCACGTTTTCCGTCCCGGCCGCGTTTGAATTTCCGGCCAGGACGATCTTTCCGCTTCCGGCCAGATTCATGGAGAGGGTCTCAGAGGTCGCGCTCTTGAATTCGACCGTTCCGGTTTCGTTGGCTCCCACGGTGATCGTCGGGGCGAGAGTCGCGCCTTTCGCCGTGTACTTGAGCGTTCCTCCGTTGGAGAGCGTGATGCCGGACGTGGAGGCCAGCCGACTCACGTTTCCGATGGAGAGGGCACCGCCGGAAATGAACGTTGCGCCCTGGAACGTCTGGTCCGCAGAGATGGTGAGCGTTCCAGTACCGGTCTTGGTCAGCGTGCTGGAGGCTCCGGAAATGACGCCGGACCAGGTTTGCGAGCCGGTCAGGTCAAACGAGACGCTTTCGGCGTAATTCGCGGAGGCACTGAAGTTCGCGTCGTTGATCGCGGCGGCGTTCACGGCTTCCACGGCATTGATGGCCGAGACCGGAAGCGTGAGGAGCGCGGCGGCGGACAGGGTACGGATACGCGGATTCTTTCGTGATCTTTTCATGGTATTTCGCGGTCGTTCGGTTTGATTGCGATTTTGAATTTTTCGGTTTTTTACGGACTTGACGCAATTTTTCGGATCCAGTGCATCATTCCAGCGTGAATGCTTTGCCGTCGGCTTTTTTGCCGAGGTAACTGTACGTTTCCAGGTCGATACTATAGGAAATTCTCTGCACGGAGGCATCGCAGAGCGTGATCCCGAAGGCACCTGCGTGCGTGCTTCCGAAACTCGTCGTGCTGCTGACCCCGCCGCGGTCCTGCCGGGGAACGCAGACTGCTTCATTTTTTGTCTTGCGCAGCCGGTCATTATCCGCGCCGCACCATGCGGTCTGGTCGTCGCCGTCCTCGATCGTCGCGTACATGTTGGCGTTCAGGTATTTTTCGCCGTAGAGCATCGTGTTGCTCGTTCCGTCGCGGATCTCTCCCATCGTCACGGCACTGGTGGGAAATGTTGCGCCGCTCTGGCAGTCCGAAGCGATGGAACGGGAGGGGATCTCCTTTTTCGCGCTGGCGTAATTGCTGGCCTCATAAACGGCGTAATTGTCTCCGGTACATGCCGCATAATCCAATTTGGAAACGTTCGTGAGCTTCGACCGGTCCGCGTTTTTGCATGTCGTGTTTCCGCCGCCTTTCAGCGGGTACGTGATGGCCGTTCGCCGGGAGGGACAGTAGAAGACCGGAAGCGGGATCTCGCAGCGTCTGGCGGCTTCCGTGTACTGGTTTCCGCTTTTGGGATCCTCGACGCCGTCCTGTCCCATGGCCCACATCGCCTGCTGTTCGAGGAACGGAAGCAGCGAGTACGCCCACGAACCGCACTGGTATTTGAATCCCAGATCCGCGTCTGCCTCCCATGGCCACCACCAGCCGCCGCTCGGAAAGTGCCGACTGGTCGATTCCAGATTCATCGCGGCAAGCCCCATCTGTTTCAGATTGTTGCTGCACTGCATCTGCCTCGCCGCCTCACGGGCCTGCTGGACTGCCGGGAGAAGCAGACCGACCAGCATACCGATGATGGCGATGACGACCAGCAGCTCAACGAGCGTAAAGCCTGAATCGCGGAAACCGCGGTTTCCGGAAGCGGACAGGATTTTTCGGGGATCGATCCGTTTCATGAAAGGCTCCTTGGAAAGGGGAAAAAGGTGGGGGGAAGGCTGTTGCGGATGATTTTGGGAGACCAGGCGAAAAACCGGCAGTGCGTCTTACCGACCAAATCAAAATCAATTCCAGTCAACGCTGTCCTTTATTTTACT
>CAZRGJ010000070.1:0-10219 GCA_964599445.1 uncultured Planctomycetaceae bacterium
AAGGGGATGCGCATGGCACTTCTGGTGACTCCGGGGATCAATTTCGTTTCGTGTGTCTTTGGACTCTTGAAGTCGGGCGCACCGATGATTTTGATCGATCCGGGAATGGGAAAGGGAAACCTGATCCAGTGTCTTCAGGATGCAGATCCCAATGGATTCGTCGCGATCTCAAAGGTGCAGGCGATCTGCCGTCTTATGCCGTTCCGGTTTCCGCATTCGGAGTACTCGCTGACGGTCGGACGCCGCTGGTTCTGGGGCGGTCCGACACTTCGGATGCTGCGCGAGCGTCCGTGGCCGGGTCCATGCATCGAGGAAGTGACGGACGACGATCCGGCCGCCATCATCTTCACGACGGGAAGTACCGGCGCGCCGAAGGGTGTTCTGTACCAGCACCGCACGTTCAATACGCAGGTGGATGAGATCTCCCGCCAGTACGGTATTCAGCCCGGACAGACTGACCTTCCGGGGTTCCCGATGTTTGGGCTTTTCAATTGTGCGATGGGGTCTACGGCCGTCATTCCGGATATGGATGCGAGCCGGCCGGCTTCGGTCGATCCGCGCAATATTCTGGAAGCGGTCCGCGACTGGAATGCTTCGCAGTCCTTTGCGTCTCCTGCCGTTTGGAAAGCGGTCGGAAAATGGTGCCATGAAAATGGCGAGAAACTCGAAAATGTCCGCATGATCCTCTCTGCCGGTGCTCCGGTTCAGGAGAATGTTCTGCAGAGTATCCGGGAGATCATCCATCCGGACGGAGAGATCCACACGCCGTACGGAGCGACGGAGGCTCTGCCGGTCGCGACGATCTCTTCGCGGGAGATCCTTGGCGAAACGGCACTTTTGAGCCGAAAAGGGGCTGGGGTTTGCGTCGGACGGAAGTTTCCCTCGATCCGGTGGCGCGTCATTCGGATCACGGACGAACCGATCGGGACATTGGAAGAGACGGAAGAACTTCCTGTCGGCGAGATCGGAGAGCTGATGGTCACCGGCCCGCAGATCACGCGGGAGTACGTCACGCGTACCGAGGCGAACGCTTTGGCGAAAGTTTACGAAAAGGGACCGGACGGCAAAGAGATCGTCTGGCACCGAATGGGAGACGTTGGCTACCTGGATGCGCAGGATCGTTTTTGGTTCTGCGGTCGAAAAGCCCATCGAGTTGAGACGGTGCACGGGCCGTGCTTCACGATCTGCTGCGAGGCGATCTTTAACGAGCATCCCGGCGTAAACCGCTCTGCGCTGGTCGGCGTTTCGGAACCGGGACTTCCGGAAGGAAAACTCAGGCCGGTGCTGATCATTGAGCCGAAGGATCCCAGCATACTTCAGGATCGGACGAAGCTGGCGAAGATGAAAGAAGAGCTTCTTGCACTTGGCGCGGCCAGTCCGTTGACGGAGAAGATCGGGACGCTTCTTTTCCATCCATCCTTCCCGGTCGACATCCGCCACAATGCGAAGATCTTCCGCGAAAAGCTTGCCGTCTGGGCTGCGGAGAAGAAGTAGGAAACGGCCGGCCTGCCGAAATGATTCGGAATGTGTTTTGGAATGGTTCATCGGACTTCGCTTGTCGGATGAACCATTTTTCTTAAATTTTTGACGTTTTTCTGTGTGCGTGAGGAATTGCTCTTGATTTTTTTTCAAATTTCGATTAATTAATGGATTCCCGTTTACTTTCGTTTTCGATCGGCACTTTGGGGCCATTTCATTTTTTTCAGATTCAGAAATCATGAAACGATTTGTTTTTTGGGTGCTTTTTTGTGCCGCCTTTTCCGTTTCCGCATCGTTTTTGACCGGCTGCAAATCGCAGACGGGTACGGTCCTGCGTCCCGGGAGCAAACAGCTGGTCGGCAGCCACAAAGCGGGACAGGAAGTCTTTAAGCCTCTGGTCGAGGAATCTGTCGCGCGGCTTCTTGGGGCGGAAGAGGAACGCGGGACGGGGCTGGCACCGAAAAAAATCTGTTTCGTCGGCGTTGAGAATTACTCGGCAGAGGAACTGGCGGATTTCAAGGAACAGCTCTACGAAATGATCGAAACCTCGGTAAGCTCCAGCGGAAAGTACGTTTCGGTCAGCCGTCGTTTTGTAGATGCCGCACTTCGGCAGGAACGTTTCCGGATGGACGATCTGTTCATTCCGGAGAATCAGAGAAAACTTCAGGCGGCACTCGAAAAGGACGGCCAGCCGTTTGAGTATCTGCTTTTTGCGAAGCTGACGAGCGGCACGACGGTCGACAATAAAGACAAACAGCGCGACTATCGTTTGACGCTGGAGCTGATCAACATCAACGACGGGACTTCCATCAAGGAAGGCTGCGATCTGAGCAAAGCGTACAATGTGTCGCTCGGGGCGAAAATGCGGAATCGCTGACGTTCTGGAGCCGGAGGGAATGCAGCGTGGAACCGGAACCGCCGGATCTGCAGCGGAAAAGCTGATTGCCGGAAATCAGCACAACTTGGCCAACTTGGCGTAAATCGGCGTAATTTTAGGACAGTTCAGCAACAGGCAGTCGAAAATGCAGAATTGCGGTAAAAGAAGAACGGCAGGGAACGGGAATGCGCAGGTGTTTGTGTTTGTGCTTCTTTGCGTATTTTTTCTGCCGCTTTTTTCTGTCGGATGCCAGACGTACACGAAACGGGTCTTTCGTGCGCGTGAGGCATTCTACTGCAATCAGCTGGATGCTGCGGTCTCGACGGTCCAGGAACTTCGAGAGAAACCCGCGAATGCCAAAAACCGGGACGTGCTGAAACTGGAAGAGGCGATGATGCGGATGTGCCGCGGTGAGTTCCGGGAATCGGAACGGCTTCTTCGGGAGGTGCGTGATTCATTCGATGTGCTGGAAAACCAGAAAATGAAGAAAGGGGCTGAAATCGCGGCCTCGATGCTGGCGGACGACAAGGTGCTCTCCTATCCCGGGGAGGACTACGAAAAAGTCATGGTCCGCGTCATGCTTGCGATCAACAGTCTGATGAAAGACGGAGCCGATGCGCGTGCGTACGCTCATCAGATCAATCAGAAGCAGGAAGAGATCATCGCACAGAGTCCGGAAGATCCCGAAACGAAAGAAAAGATCAAAAAATCTTACCGAAATCTCGGCATTGGTCCATTCATCAGCGGGATCATGCTCGATTCCGACGTGACGGCGCGGCAGGAGCAGATACGTGAATTCACGAAAGTGACGCAGTGGAGTCCGGATTTCATCGGCGGCCATGAGCTTCTGGAACGTGCGCAGAACGGGATCCATTCTGAAAAAGGAAACGGTGTCGTTTACGTTTTTGCCATGGTCGGGCATGGTCCGTTCAAGGTGGAGAAAAATGCAGAGACGACCCAGGCTGCGATGCTCTGTGCAGACATTCTGATCTCGGCGACGTCAAAGCACACGGTCACGCCGACGATCGCGTCCGTTCCGATCCCGGAAGTCCTCACTTCTCCGGTACGTTACCGTGCCGCCAAAATCACTGTCGACGGTGCGGATTCCGTCCTGACGGAAAAAATTACGGACGTGAATCGAATGGCACTGGATCAGTTTGAGGCAAACAAACCGTGGATCATGGCCCGTGCGATCGCCCGCCGAGCCGTGAAAAAAGCCGGACTCTACGGCCTGAAGGAAGTTTCGGGCGTTTCTTCCCCGGAAGGCGAGCTTCTGATCGATCTTGCGGGGATCCTTTGGGAGGCGTCTGAGGAAGCGGACACCCGGTGCTGGAATCTTCTTCCCGGATCGATCCAGGTCGCCCGGCTGGAGCTTCCGGCTGGAGAGCATGACCTGATCCTTGCGGCAAGTGAAACGGCGGCGAACCGCTCGCTGGATGAACTGCGGAACATTACGCGATACGATGCCCACGGAGTCCGCGTTTCTCTCTCAACTCCCCTTCCGCCTCCATCCTGCCCGGTACCGCATCATGGTGCGGTTGGGCATTCGGTAAACGTTTCGTTCCAGGAGCGTCCGCCGCATCCGCATGGTCCGGCACCGCATCTTCGGCCGCATCCTCAGGGAGACAGTGCGTTTGCGCGGGATCATGGACATCATGTGCACAAAGTTTGGAAAAACCTGCTTCAGGAAAAGACGGAAAATCCCAATTCATGCAATCTGCATCTGTCGGTGGAAGATGGGCGGAACACGTACATTTTCGTCTATTTTGGCGACCATGGTCTGATCGGCCGGCCGTATGTGAACACGCCGTGATGCGGAATCGCCGTCTTTCGGATTTTCTCAGCTGCGTGAAGGCGGAGCTGTTTAGAGAAGCTCCCGTTTTGTTTCATCCTGAAAATATTGGTCAGAAACTGACGGATAATAGGGGGGACAAAAATATTTCAGCTCTGAAATTTGAAAAAATCTGAAATCTAACGCAATTTTGAAAAAAGAGAGATTTCTTTCAGGGGACGATGAAAGTGCACAAAATACACTGGATGGGGGATTTAAGAAAGAGGGGACGTGTGGGAGTTTGACGAATTTCGGAGGGAAAATCATGAAATTTCGGTGGGCCCCCCTTGAAAAAAATCAAAAATCTGCAATAATAGGTACTTCCATAGCGTATACTTGGCTATCGGAAATAGTGGGGACTACCCCGCTTGAACAAAAGCAAGCACGTGAAACGCTTCCTGCAGTGATGCAGCAGACGTTTCGAAACCATTCAAATCGTATGTATTTTTTTAGTTGAGGTCGTTCATGTCGGAATTGGAAGTTTTGGAAGTCAAAGTTCGGGATACGTTTGGGAAACGCAGAATTCGTCGCCTTCGCGCTGACGGTTTTGTTCCGGCGAACCTCTATGGACACAAACAGGAAACGCTCAGCCTCCAGGTCGACGCCGCCGCTCTGTTTATGCTTCTCCGCCGCGGTCACCAGATCATCAAGCTGTCCGGCGCCTGCACGGATGAAGTGCTCATCAAAGAAGTTCAGTGGAACGTTTGGGGCAATGAGATCTTCCACGTCGATTTCACCCGCATCAATGCGAATGAAAAACTCACCGTCACCGTCCCGGTCGTCCTGAAGGGCGAAGCCGCCGGCGTCCGTGAAGGCGGAGTCGTCGAAGTTCTCGTTCACGAAGTGGAAGTCGAATGCAGTGCAGTCAACGTTCCGGATAACGTGACCGTCAGTGTCGCGAAACTCGGTCTTGGCCAGCAGATCACCGCCGCTGATGTGATCCTTCCGGAAGGCATCACGCTCAATGTCGCTGCGGAAACCGTTCTGGTCCAGTGCGCTGCGAAGAATGAAGAAGTGAACATGGAAACGGGAGCTGCTAACGGTGCTGAACCGGAAGTCATTGGCCGCAAAAAGGAAGCCGAAGAAGAATAATTTCCGGTTTGTCCTCCGTTTTGCGTGTTCGTGAAGCGGAAGTTTGCGAAAGGGATGGTGCGTCATGGGAATGGGCGAATGGTTCAAGTCGCTGTTTTTCGGAAAACGCACATCCGGTCTGCATGAACAGACGGTCGATTCCCTTTTTGCAGATGGTTCCGATGTGTGGAATGAAGAGGAAGACGGGAATACTCATCCTGCGGACAAAGTATTCGCAGAAGATTTCGAGAATTCCCGTCCCCGGGCAGAAAATGTCGATCGGATCCTCTCGACGCGTAAGGGAACTGCGGAACTTCTTGCTTTCGTGAAGGAGCAGGGGACGAAGATGAAATTGATCGTCGGATTGGGAAATCCCGGAGCCAAATACGTCGGAACGCGCCATAATGTGGGATACGAAGTCCTCGCAGAAGCGGCGAAACGTTTTGGCGACGGACGTGCCCGCTCCAAATTTCAGGGGGAGGTCATGGAAGGCTCGATCGCGGGGCAGAAAGTCGTTTTTCTGAGTCCCGTGACGTACATGAACCTCAGCGGACAGAGTGTCCGGCCCTGTATGGATTTTTATCGGGTGAATGTGAAGGATGTTTTGATCATCTGCGATGACGTTCACCTTCCAACGGGCCATCTTCGGATCCGGACGCAGGGATCTTCCGGCGGTCAGAAAGGACTGGCGGACTGTATTCGGGCTCTGGGGACGGAGAACGTGACCCGGCTGCGGGTCGGAGTCGGCGAAAAGCCGGTCGGCTGGGACATGGCGGACTATGTTCTGTCAAAGTACAATAAAGCAGACCGGGAATTGATCGACGTTGCGGTTCAGCGTGCAGCAGATGCCGTAGAATCGTGGGTCAAAGAAGGCGTGGATCGGTGCATGACGCGATTCAATGGAAATTGATCTGTGTTCGGCATTCCCGCCGGTTCCGATTTGCTGCGAGTCGGAAAATCAAAAAATCGAAAACAGCAGGACCTTTTGGGGAAATGCTGATTCATTTAGTAGTTAGTGTGTTTTTTTAATCAGGAGTTTTGCTTTGGCACTCAACGTTTACGAAGGAATGTTTATTCTGGATTCCGGCCGTTTCGCCCGTGATCCGGAAGGTATCGCCGCTCAGGTCGATAAAATGGTCCAGGATGCTGGCGGTGAGATTCTCGTCAGCCGTCAGTGGGAAGAACGCCGTCTTGCCTATCCGATCAACGGACAGCGCAAGGGCCTCTACTGGCTGATGTACTTCCGTCTTGACAGTCTGAAACTTGCCGAACTGAATCGTCAGTTCAGCCTGTTCGATGCGAACATCCGCAACCTGTTCATCAAAATTGATCCGCGCATCGTCGACCAGCTCGTCGCGCACGCGGAAGCCGGTCCGGCCGCGATGGCGGAACGTCAGCTTCCCGAAATCGATGAAGATGAAGACGGAACCGAAGAAGATTTTGAAGGCGACGAAGAGTAATTTTTCAAAAATCCGAAATTCAGCTTAAAGGAGATTGACGATGGCCAGTTTCAACCGGGTGATCCTCGTTGGCAATTTGACCCGCGATCCGGACCTGCGCTACACGCCGTCCGGAATGCCGGTTTGTGAAATCGGTCTGGCGGTGAATGACCGTCGGCGTACTCCTGAGGGCGAATGGATCGAAGAAGCTACCTTCATTGACGTCACGTTTTGGGCGAAGCAGGCTGAAGTTTGCAGTCAGTATCTCACCAAAGGCTCGCCGATCCTGGTTGAAGGACGGCTCAAGCTGGACCAGTGGGAGCAGGACGGTATGAAACGTTCCAAGCTCCGGGTCGTTGGTGAGCGGATGCAGATGCTCAGTTCCCGCGGTGCCGGTGGAAATGGCGGCGGTGCGCCCCGTTCCACGCGCAATGAGTCCGAAGCGTACGGGAGCTATGATGACTCGTATTCCCAGGTACCGCCCCAGAGAGGCGGCGGAATGGCTGGAAATCCGGGTCCCTCGGACGATATTCCGTTCTGAGTCCGTTTTCTACGGACGGCGGACGAATATCCGATTTGCTTTAAGACAGCGGCACAGAACGTCCTTTCACCGGACATCTGGAAGACGTTGCCAAAAAAGCTGGCGGAATGTTTCCGTCTAACTTGCGAAAGCAAGGACACCTCGCTGCTGAACATGAGTTAGACTCCTTCATCAGCGTGCACGTTTCATTCACCTGTTGGCGAATTTTTTCACCGGAGGTTCCTAATCGAAAGGGAACTCACTGTATGGTCTGTCAGTTTTTACTGACTTTGGGGCGGACAAAAGCCTGACCTGTATCAAAAGATCCGGTGTTGAGAATATAGAAAGGATCAATCATGCCCAACACTAAAAAACAGAAGAAGATCAAGAGAAATTCCTTCAAAATGAAGCGTCTGCCGAAAGGCCCGAACGGCGGTATCGAACTGCTGCTCATCCAGTCGGTCGACAATCTTGGTAAACAGGGCGATGTCGTCGAAGTGAAACCCGGTTACGCGCACAACTACCTGATCCCGCAGGGACTGGCCACCGTCGCGACCGATCACCACAAACGCATGGTCGAGAAGCACAAGGCGCTTCTGGCTGCAATTTACGAGCAGAAGAATGCCGAATGCAAAGCTCTCTATGAACAGCTCCAGAACGTCAGCGTTTCCATCCCGGCGAATGCCAACGACGAAGGCCGTCTCTACGGTTCCGTTGGTGCTCCGGAAATCCTGGCCGCTCTGAAAGAGCAGAACATCACGCTGGCTGAGGACCAGGTCCGCCTGCCGAGCACGCTCCAGGAACTGGGTCTCTACAGAGTGAAGATCCACCTCTCCGCCGAATACGAAACGGAACTGAGCGTCTGGGTCGTCCCGACTGTTACCGTGAAATAAGAAAACTACTACTAAATGCGCACGCCGGTCTTGTGCCGGTGTGCGGAAAGTCAAAAATGGAACCTCTGTGTCTGTTTTTGACTTTTTTTATGGAAATGCCCGACTGAAAATGCCATGATCGTGCGCGTGTTTCTATTCTGAATGTTTCTGCGGAGATTCTGTGCTCTCGGCGGTCATGATGTTCGGAGCAAGCGGTCCCGCGCGCGGCGGCACTCTGCGAGCGCCGTCTGGCTGCCCGTCATGTCGTGAACGCTCGTGAGTGAGGAACATGTTGGAAATAGTTCCTCCCTCAGACTCCCTCTTCAAAAACTTTTTGATGTTTTGTTTATTTTTTGTTTATTTGGCGGGCGGCACAACGACTTTCACGACCACTGCCGTATCCGGAAATTTACCGGAATAGTACGCCAGCGCATGGACATTTCCAAGAACGACGGCATTCACGTTTCCGGAGTCAAACGTAACGGTACTTCCTTCCGCGACAGCTTCTGGAGCCGGCCAGTTGAGCGGCGAGGCGAAGACGTCGTCCGGTTTCACGCTGCGTCGGAGGAGGATCCCGCGTCCGCGATGGTAGTAGTAGTTGCTCAGCAGGCCGGTTTTTGAATCGAGGATCAGACTTGGCGTGGAGCAGCGGACTTCGCCGATATTCGTTCGGCTTCGCGTCCAGGTCTTTCCGCTGTCGGTGGACGTGAGCTGGAACTGTGCCTGTTCTGTCGTGTTTTTGCCGAGTTCTGTCCTGCCGATCGCGAGGATCTTTCCGTCACCGAGATAGACGGCCGACTGTTCGGTTGGCCAATCTGCTTTCGTGAGTCCTTTTTCGGCGACATGCTGTGTCCAGGTCGCACCGTTGTCCGTGCTGACGAGCGTTCCCCACGAATTGTCGTTTGCGTCGTCGCTGTATTTCCCGGCGAACCAGAGTGCCATGAGGCCCGTGCCTGGGACTGAGAAGACGTCGGTGATCTGGATCGGCATGGGATCGAGTTCCGGCCTGACGATGTGCGTGAAATGGACGCCGTCCGTCGAGCGGTAGAGATCGTGGCTGATGCCGTCCGGACCCACATTTCGGATCCAGAGGAGCATCGCACCGTTTTCGTCGAGGCCTTTTCCGATGGTGACTTCGCCGACTTCCGGTGTATTCACGACGAGCGTTTCGGGGGTCCAGGTCTTCCCTTCATCGGTGGAGGTCCGGGCATAGACTCCGCGTTTTCCTTCTCCGATGGAATGGGCGGTCCCCCGGCTGTAGACGCAGACCAGCTTATTGCCGAGAGACTGCATGACGGGCCACGAATTGTATCCGGGAGCGTCCTGGACCGTGTGTGCGGCCTCGATCGGCGGGAGCGGAGTCACGCGGACTGCAGCGAGTCCAACAGGCCGGGAGAACGTGTCGGCCGGGTCGTTGGGGGCGCGCTGGATCCGGATCGTCAGCGGAAGGGACGGATCCACGGGATACCGGGTTTCCAGCTGAATGGTCCGTGTGCGGAATGGTTCCGGCGGAAGCGGCGTCCGGACCGGAGTCCCGCAGACGTGACCGGACGTGAACGGTCCGTCACTCGGCATCTGGGAAAGGTGGACGCGATAGACGTCTTCCAGAGGCGCGGTATTTTCCGGTTCTGCTTCGGCTCTTTCGTTCGTCGTCATGAGGATCTCGACCTTGACGGCAGCGCAGTTTTTCGGAAGGTCCGGAATGATCCCCGCAATGGACTGTCCTGGAGTTTTTCCGGAAAACGACCAGATCGGAATGTGCGTCGAGCCGTTCGACATGAGCTGGATGGACGGATTCCCGGTCGCGAGGGTGAAGTCATTCACCGTCATGCAGATCGGCTTCATTTCTTCGCACTGGCATTCAGGAGAAAGGCTTGCTCTGACGGTAAACACAGAAAGCAGGGAGACGGTGAGTGCCAATTTTCTGAACATGAGGGACTCCTTTGATTTTCAGGCGGGAATGGAACAGGAAAACGGATCCTGAGAAAAATTTCGGCCGTTTTCTATCTCTGATTTTATCGGATCCTGGATTTTTGTAAAGGGAGGGACCGCAGTCCAGGCTTTCCATTTTACTGCTGGCAACCTCGAAAAACCACGTTTTTTACAAAAGATTACCCAACAAAAAGCATT
>CAZRGJ010000071.1:0-9537 GCA_964599445.1 uncultured Planctomycetaceae bacterium
AGCCGGGACGTCCAAAAATCCGGTCTCGATCTGCGTATCGTCGGCCAGCGTGACTTTTGCGGTCGAGCGGTTTTTCAGATTCGATTCGTCGCCGATGCCGGCGGCCGCGTTCACGGCGACTCCCCACGTAGAGAGATCGTGGCGGGAGTAAGTGGACGCATCAAGCGAAACGCTTCCCTGATTCGTTTGGAAGCGGACCGGCTGGTCTCCCTGAATGACGGCAGTGAGGGAATCGTCGATGAACGACACGACCCCGGACGCCGTGATCCCGGATGCCTGAACGTCGCCGTTCATGATGGCGTAGCGGTGGACCGCATTCGCATGAACGCAAATATCCGCGGCAGATGCGGAATTCCAGGTCGAGATCTTCTGCACGATGGACTCCGTTTCCGAAGAGTCTGCCGTGTCCGAAGAACCAGCCGACTCTCCGCTGAAGACGATCCACGCACCGGAATCGGAATTCATGACGCCAACTCCCGCCGCCGCGGTGATCGGGCCGGCCTGTCCTACGCCGATGGAGCAGGACGCGGCATCCTCTTCCCCACCGCGTCCCTTGAGAATGTCGGACGCTGCGATCGCGATCTTCGTTCCGGATCCCAGATCCCCATTGACGCGCACGAGCGCATTGCCTCCCAGCGACACGACGTTCACCGAGCCGCCGACCTCGATACCGTCCGCCTGAACGATGACGGTCGTGAGGTCCAGTTTATGGACCTGCTGGGCCGAAAGAGCCAGCTCGCCGTCCGCCTGAATGACCGACCCTTTCCCAAGGAGCACACCGGCCAGAATGTCCGAGACCTCCGTAGTCCGCGCATCCGTGGTTTGCGTTTTCGTCAGATTTCCGATCTTTGTCGCGGAATCCTGCGGTTCCGTTTCGTAAAAGTCCGCGAGACGCACGTCCAGATCGATTTTTCCCTGCGAGAAATCAACGGTATTCCCTTCAGAGTCGGTTCCGTTAAGAAGCGTAGAGAAATCGTATCGTGCCTCTTCCACCGCTTTGGAATAGTCTACCGCGTACTCGGTGTTGGAAATCGTGACCGTGTCGGGGACGTCCTTCGCGCTGGAGTTCAGGACCGTCACGACGGCGTTCACGGAAGCGAGGCTGAGACCGGCTCCAACATCATCCACGCGAATATCGCGCAAAACGTCGGCATTCAGCGAAATATTTCCTTTTGAAAGGATCTGCGTCCCGTCTCCGATCTGCGTAAACGCACCGTTTCGGAGCGTCAGAACGTCAACTCCCGCCCCCACAGTCGCGAATCCGCCCGTTCCGCTGCCCAGGATCTCTTCGATGAAAAGCTGATTTTGCGCGTTGACGGAAACATTTCCGCCGGCATTCAGAACGAAATTTTCCGAGATCCCCGCTGTCGTTCGGTCCGAAATATCAAACAGCTGAACATTCACGGGCACCGTGACGATCCCGCCGCTCAGACTGAATGCGTAGTTCCGCACGTGATTTTCCGAAACGGCGTCTACCGTCAGCGTTCCGCCAAGATCCATCTGATGCAGCTTCGCGTCTCCGGATGACCTGCCGATCAACGCACTGGTCTCATGGTCGAAGACCGTTTCGGCTCCGCTTCCGATCCCGGCTCCCGCGCCGCCCGCGATATTCACCGTGTACATTTCGACGTCTGACCAGATCCCGGACCGGACACTCAGACTTTCGGCATTCAGATCCGTCGAAAGAAGCTGCGCAGTCGTTGATCCGCTCAGATTGAAGAGCGAGTAGCTCCCCGAAACGCCGACGATGCCGCCGCTTCCATTCCCCATGATCGGCAGGAAGGAAACAGTCGAAAACGCTTCGATGCGGACGTCATTCAGATTGGCGGTCTCCGATTTCTGCTTCCAGAGTTTCGCCAGCTCCGTTTCATTTCCGGACGCACTTTCATCGCCGGACGCGTTTTCATTTCCGGTCCCGCTTTCATCGCTAAATTCTCTCTTCATCTGAAGATCTTCGACCGTACTTTCCGTCGTCTGATCCAGATAGGTGAGGGAGATCCCGACTCCCAGCGCACCCGCACCGCCCGCGATCCCTCCGGCAAAATTGAATCCGTCCGTCCGGAAAAGAGCTTTCTGGGTCAGGTTCGGCTTCGGTGACGGATTCAGTTCTCTGAAAGAGTACTTTCCGCCCGCGTCAAAGCCGATCTCGACCGGAAGATAGATCGGGGCGTCGAAATACTCGCTGAAATCCGACAGACCAACGGACGCTCCAGACATTCTGGCGCGCGTCTGCGCCTCATTCAGAATGACGGACGCACTCCCGGCCGCGCCGAAGTACAGTCCGCCCGCGGCTGCGATGCCCAGCGACTGGACTTTCTGGTCTGAAAGCGCATAAATGCCGACTCCATTCACGGTCACGTCCTGCGAATTGCCCTCCGTGTCCCAGACCGAAAGCGTCAGTGGATCCGCCTGGCGGTAGAGATCCAGTCCGCTGAGACTCGTGGAAATTCCGTCTTTCGGGCTGAGGACGTCTACGAAAGTCAGCGTCGAAATGTCCGTCACGGTCGTGTTTGCTCCGACGCCCCCCCCCATGATCCCCAAAGCGAGCGTGGGAGTCAGGTTAAAGATCGAGTCCTTCGACCGGGCCGCCAGCAGAACGTCCCCGCCGGCGTGGATCGCTGACCCTTCTGAAACCGTCGTGGAGACCTCGTTCGAGAGGAAGTTCAGGCCGACATTTGCGTCGACGCCGACCATTCCGGACCCGGCTCCGGAGGCGGAAAGGACGAAAAGGTACCGGTCGGATTCCGTCTGCAGATGGATCGAGCCGAAACCAGAGAGGATCCGGGAGTTTTCGACCAGCTGCTTCATGACGGAAGCGTACTCGGAGTAGTTGAAATTCACGCCGACGCCCGCACCTTCCAGACCAATGGCAGCATTCCCGCCGACGGTCACGAAATCCCCATTGCTGACCGTATGCGACGTGATCCGGCCAGAGGCGATGAGTGAGGTATCCACAAAACGGGTCTGGAGAGCCTGCTGGATGTCCGAGACGCCGCAGTTGACCAGAACGCTGGCAGTTCCCGAGCCGGCTCCGCCAAGAAGCACATTCACCAAAAGGGATCGGTCCTCGTTCCGGATCGAGAGATTCCCGCCGTTCACGGACGCCGTCGGGACGAGATACTTCCCGGAATGCATCGAAAGTCCCGCAAAATACTGCGTAAAGTAGTTTTTCAGCACCGTTTTCTGTGCCTCGGTGAGCGTCACGCCGTTTTGGATAGAACGCGCTTCCGCCAGGGCGCACGCTTCTTCAACGGTCAGGAAAACGTAGTCGTTCGTCTCAAGCCGGGAGTCGGAAACGTCCATGACCGTCGCCGATCCGATGTTCGCGTAGGATCCGGAGACCCCCACCGCAGCCGTTCCCCCGCCTGCCGCCGTCACGGCAACAGAAACGAGCTGACCGTCCGTCTTCGCATTCAGGTCAAGATTTCCAAATGCAGCGGAAAGCAGCGAGCCGTCCGAGATCCGAATGCCGGCTTCATGATTCCACGCACGATCGGAGCCGATGCCGTATATTCCTTCGAGCAGGGTCCGGATCTGCGCTTCCTGCTCTTCCGAATCCTTGAGCTTCACGCCGCCGATGGAGTTGATCGAAACATTCGCGCTGACTCCCGCAGTCGCGGCGATCCCGGCCTGGACCATGAGCGCAATGATGTCGGAATCGGAAACTCCGCTGACCTGGATCCCGCCGAATTCATTCAAAATGTTCGCGTTTTTCATCTGGACCAGCGTCCGATTCCCCGTCTGATTGTATGCGGCAAGAAAATTCACGGCGGCACACTCAGTCGAAACACGCACATCCAGAGTACCGCTGACGATCTGCGCCCGATTCTCCGCGAGGAAGGAATCCTGGACCGTCTCAAACGTATGGCCGGCAGGACGCACGTTCTGGAGCGTCATGTTTTCAAGCGAGACGAACGTATTCTGGCTGATGAGATTCACGCCGGCGGAAAGCCCGCCCGCACCCGTAGTCCCAACGGACCCGCCTACGTTGAACGCGTAGATCCCGCCGTCGGTTCCCGCCGTCACGTTTGCGTTTCCGCCGAGCCGGACCTGCACATTCTTCAGGATACTTTCATGGGTCGTGCTGATGGAATTCACGCTCATGGCCGCCCCAAGCGCGATTTTGCCGACTGAGGCATCGACAGCAAATGAGACGATTTTTGCGGAATCCGAGTCGACGTCAACGCGGACAGTCCGGTACATCGGGTCGCCGCTCTCGCCGTTTTCGCCCGTCGTTTCGCCTTCCGTGACCGGGACTGTGGAAAGATCGTCTCCGACGTAGATTTCCTTTTCCTCCCACTCATCCAGTTCTTCATTCACCTCATCCGGCATGAAGTCTTCAAGCGCGAACGACTGCGCCGTCGCGTTCTTTTCTTCAGTGGTCTGAATCGTGTTGGCCGTCTGGATGTTGAGATCGCCCGTCAGATCGACGACGGATGAAAGCGGATCCGCCACATCTGCCGTCATTCCCGCCTGAGAAGTTCCGGAAAGTACTCCGATGGCGACAGCTCCGGAAAAGAGCACGATACCGCTGGACGGGCTCGCGATTGCCGTACCAAGCGCGGAATGGACGATCAGTCCGGAATCTTCCGTGCGCAGCGTCAGGGAATCGGCCGAAAGCGAAACGTTCTTCAAAAGAGCCGACGTATCCTGTTCAATGACCGAAACGGCCGCCGCTCCGCCAAATCCAACGGTCCCGCCGATCGAAACGCCGCCCGCAAGGTTGATGATGTCCGCACGGTTCTTCGCGGAAACCAGTACCGCGGTGAGTTCCTGAAGTTCCGTCTGCTCTTCTTCCGTCAGCGAAACTTCCGCATTTCCGGTCAGTATCTCCGTCCCGGCGATCTCCGCACGCGTGGAGTCTCCGATCATGGCGTACCCGGCACTCCCGGCAATGGGGATCTCCGCGCGTGAATTCGTGAACGATCCGGCCGCCCCAATGGAAAGGAGGACCGATTCTCCGGTCTTTTCCGCAGAAACGTCCAGCGTATTTTTCGTCGGATCGACCGTAAAATCAGATTTCAGACCGGAATAAAAATCGAGTTTCTCAAGCCCGGCCAGAGCCAGCGTATCCGCCGCGTCCGTCAAAAACGCGAAGGAACCGGCGATCCCTCCAGACGCCGCCCCGGTCCCCGTCCCCCACTGGAAGGAAGCACTTCCCGCCAGCGCGTGATGGAACGTCTCGTTTTCCGCATGGATCTTCACCTGCGCTTCACCGAGAGACGTTCCGTCATCTTTCAGAACACTTCCAGTCCCGTCCGGGTTGAAATGCAGGACTGTGCTGCCATTCAGAAGCGCGTAGGTCGTTTCATCAATGAGAGTCACCGACGCATCACCGGCGATCCCCCATGCGGAATGGAGATTCGTGTTCACTGCCGTACCGTCTGTTGGTCCATTTTCGGCTTCTTCACGCAGATCTCTCATTTCGATGCCGTCTTCGTTGACGTCATCGATCGCAAGCGCGCTCGTGCTGTCGAACGTACCTGAGGCCGCGTAAATGACGTTCACGCCGGAGGTCAGCGCGTTGATCGTGACGGCATCGCGGACCCAGGATCCGGCCGAGTCCGACGCAAGAGATTCCGCAGTCTCGTATCCGCGGATCGTCGCGAGTTTGCCGCTCTGATCCAGAAGATTTCCCCAAACCGCGTAATTTTCACGGGTGAGTTCCATGACGGCACCCCCGATCCCAACAGAAGCGGTAAGGCCGGAACCGCTGGAACCTTTTTGAACGCTCCCGCCGACGGAAACGCTCACGACTCCGTCATCCGAGGTGACGGAGACCGAGTCGGTCAGGAAAGACTCCGTTCCGATCTGCGTGGAATCGTCGATCTTCGCCAGCGTGTACGTATCGAGGACCGAAGACGCGACCATTCCGGAGAAACCGAACGATTTGCCTTTTCCAGCTCCGATCGTCAGCGCGACGTCAATGAGGCTGGAATCCGAATGGACCGCCACGTTTTGGGCGAGGATCTGAGCTGGCGAAATATCCGCGATCGTGATGCTCGAGAGGCCGACGAACAGCACGCTGGCCCCGACGCCAACTTTTGCGTCCGTGCCCCAGACCGGTTTAAATTTCGCTCTCCATCCGGAAGCGAGCGCTCCTGCCAGATTCACGACCGCGATGTCGGTAGACGCTTCCGCATTCAGCGAAGAGGCCTGCGTGACGGTGCTTCCGTCCATCGAGGATCCCGCTCCCCAGATCTTAGCGCCGTCTTCCACTTTCGCGACAGTCTCGGTCGAAATATCCAGCGCGTTGACCGAGCCGGAAACGGCCGCTTTGTCTCCGGAGGCCATCGCCTGGACCATGGAATTCGTCGCGCCTTCCAGAAAACCGAATGAGTCGTCCATCAGGATCCCGTAGATCGCTTCTGCGGAAAGTCCAGAAGGATCTCCGTCGATGAAAAGGTCTTTCAGAAGATGGGAGTACTCGTACGGATAGACGGTCCGGGCCGTCAGACTGATGGAGTCCGCCGCCAAGATCGCATCGGCGCGGACGGTCAGTTTCGTCGACGTGTCGCTCACGAGGACCGGCAGCCCGATGGCCGCTGCGGCAGTGACGGGAACCGGAAGATTCTCCGCATTGTACGCGTCACCCATCAGCGTATAGGCGTTCGTATGGTAGAGGTAGCGCGATTCGGAATTCATGCTGAGGGAATCCGCTGCGCTGATACGCGCCGCTCTGCCGGCCGTCAGCTGATTCTCCAGAGAGGTATTCTGGATCGCCGCCCCCATCGTGAGACCGAATTTCGTCGTGTCCAGCGAGTTCAGGAAAGAGAGTTTCCCCTTAATGAACGAGTCGATCTTTCCAGTCAGCTGGTCCAGCCGGTTTTTTGAGAGACGGTTCGTCAGTTTCATAACGTCGATGTTCGTCGTGCCTCCGACCTGCGCATAAGACCCCACGTTCGTGCTGAGGTCCGTAAACGCGGTCAACTCAACATTCGTTCCGGAAAGCATCGCCAGTTCCATACCCGATTCCGCGCCAGATTCCGTTCCCGTGTCGTCGCCGATACGGAGTTCATTTTTCGTGCGGACGTCCGAGAACACGAAACCGACGCCGAGGAAATCCTCAAACGCACGTACCGAAACGTCTCCCGTAATGTCGTTTTTCGTCTCTGCCGTAAGCGCAAGCATCTCCGCGGCTTCCAGGATCGCTCCGTTTTCTACCGTCAGTGTGTTTTCCGTCTCGACGACCGTCACCGCGACGCCGACGTCCAGCGGAATGGCCCTGAACGTCGTCGAAAATCCCAGAAAATCCGTAGACCAGCCGGCGTAGACTGAGGTGTTCATCCGCGACTTCAGATCGATATTCTTCGCCTGGATCTCCGCATTGGATCCGACCGTGAAATCGGAAGACGCACGATTCTTCACGAACGCAAAACCAAGATTCCCTCCGCGCGTGGTGAAGGACGCATTCGCGGCGGCGTACGACTCGGCATCCAGATCGCCGCTGAGTTGGATCTGGCCGTCAAGCAGGATGAACGCGTCCGCTTCGTTGACTTTTCCGGAAGCGATGGAAGATAAAAGATTCGTGAGGTGATTGAAGAGCGTGAGGCCGTAATGTTCGACGGTTTCGGAACTTTCTCCCGAAACATCGAGATACGCTCCGCTGGCTGCCGAGACCTTCAGGTCCATTTCGCTGGCGAAGATCGCGGAATTTTCGTCAAGCAGGAATCCCGCGGAAGCCCGGCCGCCGAAATCAAGAAGATTCACGAACGAATTGTCCGAGATACTGACCAGAACCTTTCCGCCGCCGGAGGAAAGGGCATTTCCGGATGCGTCGACCGTCCAGTTTCCCGCATCGATCGCGGAATTCGTGAGGCACATCCCCGTTTTGTACGATTTCTCGCCGATCGTGAGGCTCTCATTTTTGTCGCGCAGCGTGACCGTCACGTCTCCGGCGGAGAAACTCATCCCCTCTGCATTGCGTGCACTCGTGAGGATCTCCGAGTTTTCCAGGACCAGAGCACCCGCCTTGATGCTGACGGAACCGGAATTTCCCGTGGAATTCGCCGTCTGGTGCAGCGTCCAGCGTTCCTGTGCAGAAGCGTAGGACTTATTTTCCTGAATCGCGCGCGTCGAAATGTGCACGTTCTTCAGCGTGATGGTCCCTTTGGAATCGAGCGAAATGTCCGCACCGGAAACCGTCAGATCCTCCAGCTGGGAATTTCCTGCCGTTCCCCCCTGCGTGAAGTAGAAAAGCCCATCTGTTCCGCCGTCCCACGAGATCGAGCCGGCCAGAACGCGGAACTGGGAATCCGTCACGATCCGGCCGTTCAGATCCGCAATCTCGCTGGAGAGCGTCACCGTTCCATTCCGGATGCCGTGCGCCTCGAAGATCCCTTCCGCCGTCGTTCCGGAGACCGTGATCCGGTGATCCGCCGAAATTTCGATCGTTCCGCCGTCTCCAAGAAACGTACCGTCGGCATCCGCGGCTGCGTTGGCGTGAATGCGGGCTTCCGGAGCGATTTGGACGTTCACGGTACCGTCCGCGGCCGCGATCTCCGTTTCTTCCACATCGTACGCCTGAACTTCCGTCGTTTCCATCCGGTAGACGCCGGTCATTCCATCCGAGTAGGGGACTCTTTCGCCGTTCGCTTTCAGGCAGTACTTTTCTCCCGTTTCCTCATCTTCCCAAACCTTCGGCAGACCGTTCTCTTCCTGCTCCAGAGTCAGCTCGCGCCAGTTTTCCGCGCCGGCGTCCTCTTCCGTCCCGAAAATATACGCAGGCCCCGTGATGTTTCCCTCTTCATCCGTCGGGCGGACGGCATTGGTGACAGACTCCATTTTCGGCGTGTTGGTCACTTCCCAGGTCTCGTTTCCATTTTCGTCAAGGTAGATGGGCCGTTTTTCGTAGTGTGTTTCCGAAGTCGAATAGTCTCCGCTGGCCGTGCTGATCGAGATCCTCCCGCCGGCCGTCTTTTCCGAATTACCGTCCGCAGCCAGTTCCCCCTCAATGGAGACGCCGTCTTTGCCGACGATCCGGATCGTATCCTCATCCACGACCTGGACATCTGCCGCACTTTCAAGCCCCTGAATGTTCACGACCTCCTCAAGCGGCACACGATATTCCGGAGTGAGCCGAATGAGCGCATTGGGACCAACTTCGACCCGGTTCGAGAGCAGTTCCGCCTTCCAGCCGGCGTGGATCTTTCCCTTCACGACGATGCTTCCATTCGCGGAAAGCGGCACATTTCCCTCAAGGACCTGAGAGACCGTATTCATGTCCGGAACGAGGCGGACTTCGGAAGTCTGCGGGTCATCGACGGCCTCAAACAGACTGTCGATGAATGAGACGGCCGGCGTTGAGAGTCCGAGTGCACCGACGTTGATCGTGCCGGTCTCGCCAACGAGGATCCCGTTCGGATTCAGAAGAAAGACGTTCCCGCCGATCTCGCCGTTCGCCAGCAGCGAATTCAGCGTCCCCTGAATCTCCGTCCGCGTCTCTCCGGTCACCGTATTGACCAGATTTGCCGTCCCGTGCGGAAGATGAAGATTCACCGTCTGCCCCTCCAGAACGCTGAACTGCTCGAAAGAGTT
>CAZRGJ010000071.1:9547-10105 GCA_964599445.1 uncultured Planctomycetaceae bacterium
AAGAGTTGAATGCATTCACCCCGGAGATCGTCTGCGTCGTGATGTCCGTCGTGTTTCCGCTGACCGAAATGTTCGTCGCGGTCCTGCCGTCCGCCGTGATCGGTCCTTGCGCCAAAACCTGAACAGGAACCGGACCGGCCGCCATGACTGCGGCAAGAAACCAGCTGGAAAAACGGTAAACGCTCGAAATCGAAATTTTCATGAGGAAACCTCGGTAAAATTCAAAACGATCTCCCGGATGCGGGAAAACCACGGGAATCAAAAACCTGGGGGATCGGAAACCTGGAAAACCGCGAAACGATCCCTTCTGGACAGGAAACCCAAAATCAAACGGCACTCAAGGACGAAATGCGAACACAAAGCTGCGGCAAAACCGCCTATTCCATCCATTTTACCATAAAAAGTTTTTCTTTCAATACTCTTACGCTTTAACAAAGAATAAAAAGCCAAAAAATTCCCTCAAATTTTTGGAAAAATATTGACATTTGCCATGGGGTTGTTAAAATAACTAGGGCGTGTTCACACTTTTTCGCAGAAATTCGCGAACAAGTGCAATTT
>CAZRGJ010000072.1:0-10100 GCA_964599445.1 uncultured Planctomycetaceae bacterium
GAGAAGGAAAGAACTTGCTGCGACGCCACACAGGGAGGCGAACAGCTTGGAAAAACGATGTGTCATTGGAACCTCTCTTCTTTATGGTTTTCCAAAAAACGGTTTCTGATTCCATTCATTATGCCGTCTTTTTTTTCACAAAAAAACGGAATTTCTGAAACTACTGTCTGACACTCTAGCCGATTTAAGAGGAAAAATCAAGAGCAATTTCCAGACTTTTGAGGGAAAATGGAAAATTTTTACGGAGCATCGGACGGAGAAACCGCGGGCCGTAGCGTACTTTCACCGAGAAAACACGCAGGAAACGCGGAGCCTGCTGAAAAGAGCATCGATGAAAGGAGCGGAACGTACCCGGATGCGAATTTCACAAAAAAACGAAAAAACACAAAAGAAAATTTGAAATCACTCAGTGAATCTCCCGGTTTGTTTTGTGTTTTTTCGTGAATTTTGTGCCAAAAATTTCGTTTTTTGGATCTCCAGATGTCTTCCAGCGGTTTCTACTGCGGAATGGATCCGTTTCGGGATCACTTCGCAGAGGATGAGCCTGAGCATTTTTCCCGCAAGATCCGGGTCCATTTGCCTACCAGCTTCAGGTAATGGTCGCTCGACAGGCCGTCATGGTCGAGGAAACGGCTTTCGCCAACGGGCGGATCCGGCGTGCATTTGAATATGGCGGTCGCTTCGTCCAACTCGTCAAACATCGCCTGGTAGATCATCGACGCTCCTGCATTCACGTGCTCGCGGTACTGCGTTTCGAGGAACTCGCCGCCGAGACGGGGGATCGCGTTGAACGGAGCGTAATGTCCGCGTCCTTTCTGGAGATTTTGCCAGGAGAAGCCGGGAAAAACGACCGGGAGATACTCGACTCCGTTTTCCTCGCACCATTTCATGTCCGGGACCGTCACGCGGCGGACGAAATTCCGCACGTCGTCCGGTGTGCTGAAGCGTCCGACTGTCCACGGAGACACGATGTCCGCCTCCCGGATGATATCGTGAAGGAGCGGGTCGGAGACCGTGTCGTTTTTCAGTTCACGCCAGTACGTCGGGACGCCGATCATGACGGTGAATCCGCCGTATTTCGGGTCATGCTTCAGAAATCGGATGAGTTCGCGAGTTTTCTCGAGCGTGTACCGCCGTCCGTCGCTGAATCCGATCCCCCAGACCGCCACGACGGGCTTTCCGCCGTGATGGAGATACGCGGGGTCTTCCGGGGAACGGCCGAGATCCAGTGTGTCGATGAGCCGTTTCCAGTCCGCGATGACTTCTGAATCGATCGTCCGGTCACTCTTTCCGGAGAGGTCGAACATTAAGGCCCAGCACCGTCCTGTCGCGTTCGCAGAGGCACGGACGTTCTTCAGGACCGCGTCGAGCCGGGCAAGATGTGCGTGATTCTGAGGCGAACAGCAGAACCGCTGGAGCATGACGCCGTCCAGTCCGTACTCCCGCATCCACTCGAAATGCCGCAGGACCGTCCGGGGATTCTGCGAGCTGAAAACGTACGCGGGGGAACCATTTGCGAAACGAAACGGCGTCGCGTATTTCTCGGAGTCCTCCATCTCGCTCATGTCCGGCCAGATCTCGATCCCGGCGTATCCCGGCTCGAATTTTCCGGCATTCTGGTAGTGGAACCAGTCCGCCCCGCTTCCGTCCCCTTTGGCCGTAAACCAGCCCTGGTAGCCGCAGAGGACTTTTCCGTGCATGGAATCGCACGAGACCCGGGAATCTTGAGGAACTGACCCCTCCTCCGCGAAAACCGGGGCAGCAAGGAAAAAGAAGACCAAAAGGGGAGTCAGGAACGAAAGTGCTGTCTTTTTCATGGAGTTTCCTTTTTGTTTAAAATTTCCTGTTTGCGTGTCCACACCAGTGACTAACGGGAACGGGGCCACGCCTTTTTTGACGGACCAGGCTTTTCCGAAGAGACCGCCCCGCCACTCCGTCTCGCTGAGTGATCCGCCCCACCAGGGGAGGGAATCTTGAGTGTACATCTGCACTTTCTGTCCCTTTTTTCAGGGAAGGAACGCGGAGAGTGCCTCGATCGCTTCCGCGATTTTTGCCCGGTGCGCGTAGATCGGCGCGGGATCTTTGCTGAACTCCGTCATGCTGGAAGTGATTTCCGGCGGAACAGTGAGCAGAGCCTCATATTCCGCGCGTTTTTCGGCGGGAAGGTCTTTCGCTGCGGCGAGTTTTTCGCGCAGAAGGTAGAGCATCTCGTAGTCTTCCAGCCCCTCGCGGAGCATCTCGAAACGAATGCTGGCGACCGGTTCCTCAAAATTCGGCTCCTCTGTGTTTGGGTTCGGAGCCGCACAGGAAAGGGGTGGATAGAGAAATCGTCCGTCGCCGTTTCCCCAGAAACGTTTCGTTCCGGCGGGGAGCGCATGATTGCTGACGTAGCTCATCGGGTCAAGGTACGGATCCTGCGGCGCCTTCGGAAATGCCGTTGGGGAGGTCCAGTAATTCGTGGCCCAGATGAGCGTCCCGACGACGTCATTCTGCCAGGTCTGCCAGAGCCATGTGCGCATTTCCACGGCACTGTGGTCGATGAATTCTGTACAGTATGGAGCGCGCGGTCCGCAGCATACGTACCACCAGAACCGCTCGCCTTTTGCGCGGCATTTCTCAGCGATCTCCGGATCAAAATGTGGAGTCAGCGGGCACCAGATGTCCACTTTGCCGAGCAGATCGTCCTCGACGACTTCCGCGGAAGGTTCCTCCGTCAGCATCGTCTGGATCCCCGGCGCGTATTTCTTGATGCGGTTCATGCCGTTTTTGATGAATTCGTAGTCTTTCGGATCCGGTTCGTCAAACCAGTAGACGTACGCTTTGTCGAGCCAGCCTTTTTCCCGGAGGTGCGCTTCGATCTGACGGATGCAGGACGCGAACATCGCCTGGTATTCGACGGTCTCCTCGCCGAATCCCTCGATTTTCGGGCTCCAGCGCGACTGGTAGGTCCCGCCTCCCATGCCCGGTATGCTGATGACGAAATTGGTGAAATGGTACTCGCTCATCGCGTGCTCCATCGCCCGGTCAAAGTCGGAAAAATCGACGACGCAGCGCGAATTTTCGGGCTTTTCCCGATCCACGACCCACTCGTAGCGGATCTTATCCATCGTTTCCGGATGGTATGGCGAAATACGGTACCGGCTGAGGACGCGGAGGTAGATCTGATCCAGTTTGCGCTGGTTTTCCTCTCCTTTGACGCCATGGTACTGGTAGCTTCTCGCCGTGGAGAAACCATAGGCGGTCTCAGAGTGATTTTCGCACGGGAGGTCGAGATCCCAGACGTGAAGACGGAGCGGAACGGTGAGTTTTTCGGAAATTCCGGCGTCTTTGGCGATTCCGGTGTCTTGGGAGTCTTGGGTATTTCCGGTCTTTTTCAGCGAAAGGATCACGTGCGTGACGTAATCCCCGGCAGGAGTGCCTTCCGGAACGTACACCGTGAGCCAGACCGGTGCGTTTTGGCCGGCTTTCAGAGTCTTGGGGAAGGTGAACGGCGGAAGCGCGTCGGGGTAGAATTCCCGCACGCCGGTCCGGTCCGTCGGATTCTCGATGAAATGGTAGAAGACGTCGCGGGCCGTCAGGTTTTCGGGCGCGATCTCGTTTCCGTCCGCGTTTTTCAGAGGAGAGAACGAAATGCTCTCAAGCTGCGTTTCCTGTTTCGGATTCAGTACGAGCTGGCAGGATTCCCAGTCATTTCGCGCCGCGGAGATCTGAAGACCGGCGGGATCCGTTTCGGTCGGGATCGCGCGGTTCTGATTTACTTTCCACGCCGCGGGACACCACCAGAGCACCGCAGTCTCCGAGCCGGAAGGGAGCCGCTTCCCGAAATCCTCACGGTAGAAATCCACCGTGAAATACCGGCAGCACACCTTGGCGGACTTCGTGTTTCCATCCGCGTCATTCCACGTAAGTTCCTCCTCGAAGATCCGGTCTCCCGGCACGTCTTTCGGAAGGTCCTCGATGCGGGGCAGGGCATCGCGGAAACCTTCGTCGCCCGCGATCAGCTCCCAGAATCGCGTCGCGCCCCGGATGCTCGTCTCGGGAACTGCGGATGCCGGAGCGTCGGACTTTTCTACGTCTGATTTCGTCGGCGTGCCGGACTTTTCTGCGTCGGAATGAACGGTCTCTTCCGCAGGGGGGACCAATGGTGCCCTAAATCCGAGTTCGTAGAGCTGGCAGTTCGCGTTTTCGGAGCCGGTGAATCGGATCCAGATGGTTTTCGTGCCGCTGAATTCTTCCGGAAGCTCGATATTCTGCGATTTCGCGCTGTCCACGGAGCCGATCTCCGTCCAGACGTTTCCGTCTTTGGAAGCGAATGCTTTCAGCGTCCCCTTGAGATGGTACCCGACGTAAAAGTAGAGGCTCGGAGCATAAAATTTCGGCTCCTTGACGTTTGGCAGATCCAGATCCAGGCCGTTCAGGTCGAAACGGTACGTGACGGAGGAAGCATTCATGATGTTCCAGCGGCACGTGTTGAATTTTGAAGAACTTTCCGCAAACGACCGGCTGAAGCATCCTTGGGAGCCGCCGAGACTGCCCCAGAAGGAGTACTTTGGTCCCTCGGCAGTCAGGGTGACTCTTTCGTCGGCTCCAAGTCCGTTCGCGGCGTGGACCGGCGTAAGGTAAAGAAGCTCCAGCTCCGCAAATTGAAGCGTCCCGTCGATCATCCACTGGCCGAGATGGATCCCGTCCTTCTCCATGTCTTTGGGGATCGGCGAAATGAGGGAGCGGGTCTCCCATTTTTCAGACACCGAAATGTCGAAATTGGCGCGGTCCAGCCCCGTCATTCCGCCGCCGGTACCGGAAGTTCGGCGCACTTTGAAACGCAGCATCGCCGTCCGTCCGGGAAGAACGGGAACGTCGGCGAGTTTCCACGAACTGGAGCTTTTCCCGTTTCCGGAGATCTCCAGCACCGCGCCGGAAACCCCCTCGGCACCGTCTTTCAGAAGCCGGCCTTTTCCGGAAGAAAGCGTCCACGCGGGGTCTGCGAGGTCGAAGCGGACGGCATCGGCATTTTGTGCGAAACCGGAAGAGATCGCGCAGAACACCGCGAAGAACATCGTGCAGAATCCCGCGCAAAGTCCCGCCCAGAAAGTCTCGTTAAGCTTCGCGCAGGATCCCGCGCAAAGCCGAAACGCCACTGAAACAGCGTGAAAGTTGAATTTCATGCCAACCTCCTTCAAGAAAACGTAGGGTTCCGAAAATCACTCCGCCTGGAGTGCCTTTGTTTTCCATTCATCCATCATTTTCAGTTCCGGCGCGAGCCTGGAATAAATGGACTCCACGTTCCGGATATATTCCGGATCATTCTTGCGCGATTTGGCCTTTTCCGGATCGTATTCCGGAAAATCGGCTTCGATGCAGATCCTGGCGACCTCCAGTGTTTTGCGCATCGGCTCAAGGTAAACGATCTCAAGACGATCCCGATTCAACGCGGAATTTTTCGCGGCGTTCGCCTGGATCTTTGCGCACAGAGCGTCCAGTTCGTCCAGAAGAGCGAGTGCTTTCCCGCGCTCCTTCACGTCACGCAGACGCGGCGGATAGTTCACTCCCGGCTTGAAGTGCCGTGTGGGTCTGACGCACATCAGTTTCAGCTGAATGAGTTTCTGGTCAAATTCCTGTACGGTCTGCGCAAGTTCCGGTCCGTAGATCCAGCCGTAGATGGCGTTTTGGCAGCGTGCCCAATCGAAATTTTCCGGATTCCACGCCCAAAAACCGAACATGGAGATGAGGTATTCTTCCGGGAAACCGCCTCCAATGCAGAAAAGCATCACATTATCCGTGAACTGCGGCACATTCCGGACCGCGTCCCATTTCGGTTTGTGCCATCCGGCGGAAAGCGGGTGAAGTTCAATGTACGCAGGGAGCGGGATCGGATTCTCTTCTTCGGCTTTCACCTCTGCCCCGGCTTCCAGCTCGTATCCCAGATGCCGGAATGTCGCGGATTCCACCCGTCCGGGACGCAGTGAAACGACGATATTCGCATTATTCTGGAATCCGGCCCGCATGTCGATCAGATTGTGCCACCAGGCGGGTTTCAGCTCAAGTCCGATTTTTTCGCAGAGTTCCATGTCCGCCTGGCACGGAACGCGCGTGAAGTACCATTGGATCGCGTTGAATTCCGGAATTTTACTCAGATCGTGATTCAGTGGATGGTCGATCTTCTGGTACGCTCCGATCGCCGGGGTAAACGCGAGCTGATTTCCGGAAAGTCCGTGCTTTTTGGCGAGTTTCATGAAATTGGCGATCGCTTTTTTTGAGTCGGATCCCGCGCCAATGTCGTCAAAGGAGAGCCAGAGTCCATCCGCTCCCAATGCCAGAAGCTGCTCAAAAGAGCGGATCACGTTTTCGTAGAATCGGCTTTCGTCCAGTTTGTCGAATCCGGCGATGATCCCGCCGGCGTGTTTTGTTGTGGCTGCCGCGACGCACGCGTAAACGAACATCGCGCGGCGATGTGCTTCCTCAATGACCCGGCGGACATTTTTCTCGTCGATCTCCTGACCGGGCACAAATCCCATCGGAGCAGCACGGTGCGGATAAACCGCGGTTTCCGGCATCTTCGGATTGTCCCGTACGTCGACGTAATTGATCCTTGCGCGTGCGTAAGCGTCCAGTGCTCCCGGGACAAGATTCTGCATCAAAACGAAATGCGGTCTGCCGCGCTTGGGGATCGATGGCCAGTCGGCTGCCTGGAATGCCGTGAGGGAAATCTGCTGCGTTTCAGGATCCGCCGAGAAAAGGTCAAGCAGCGCGTACGCTCCGTAGATCAGACCGTTCGCATCATTGCCGAGGATCCGGACGGAATTTTCTTCAAACTGGATCCGGAATGCGTTTGCGGGGACGGTTTCGGGGAATTCTCCGGAAAAGGCATCTTTCCAGCTTCGGGTGTCAGCGGTTTCCGTCTCGAGAATGATCGTGAATTTCGAGGCGGACGCGTCTTTTTCCTTCGCCGGAAGGTTCCCCGAATTGAAACGGTTGGCGAGTGTCTGCCAGATCATTTCTTCCGCGTAGCGTGAAGTCGGCGTTTCGATCCCGGAGACCCGGATCTCGTCAATTGATGAAAATTGGAAGGACTTCCCTGTGTCCGTCAAAAAACGGGGAACGGGAAAGATCGCGCATTCACGGGCCGATTGCACGGCCGTCGATTCTGTACCAGTCGCTTCTGCGCCAGCCGATCCTGTGGCAGAGAGCGGAACGGAAAGAAAAAAAATCAAAATTAAAAGCGGAAGGAAGGATCTTTTCATGAAATTCTCCTTGGGACGGTCCCTGATTTTAATGAAAAACAAAAATGCTGTCTGAAAATTCATTTTAGCATAAAAATTTTTAAATTCAACCCTGAAGGCATTAATTTTTAAATCCCCGGACGAAATTCCCGGCTCGTCCTGCGAAAAGGGGACGGTCGGGTAAAAGATCCGCAAATTTTGGGGTCCGCCTTGCGCATTTTCAGATTCACGGTATAATGAAAGCAGAATTTGGCGTTTTTCGGCCAAATTTTCAATTTTTCAAATTCGGTTTCCCCTTTCGTTTTCCTTTCCTTTTTTTACGGCATTGGTATGAATCCGATCGAAATCGACGAAAACCTGATCCACGAACATTTCATGCGCGAGGCGATCGCCGAGGCCCGCTATGCGGAGCGTGAGGATGAAGTCCCGATCGGGGCCGTCATCGTTTACCGCGGCGAGATCATTGCCCGGGCGCACAATCAGAGAGAGCAGCTCAAGGATCCGACGGCACACGCCGAGATGATCGCCATCACGCAGGCGGCTGCGTCCATGAAGAGCTGGAGGCTGGAAGAGTGCACGCTTTACGTCACGCTGGAACCGTGCCCAATGTGTGCCGGTGCGATCGTGCAGGCACGTGTTCCGCGGGTCGTGTACGGTGCAGCCGATCCGAAGGCCGGGGCGGTCGACACGCTCTTCCGTATCCTGAATGATTCCCGGCTGAATCATGTCTGCGAGACGCACGGCGGAGTCCTTGCGCAGGAATGTGCGGGGATGCTCAGTGCGTTTTTCCAGCAGAAACGGAAGATGGGAAAGAAATAGACGGCGGAGACTCCGCCCGCGCCGGCGGTTCGTCCGGAGATCCGGAGGAAATCGTGCCCATGCGGAAAATGAGACTGCGCGGCAACGGCGTTCTGCGGGACGGCAGACGTGCGGAGATCCACAGAAAACAGAAAGCGGGGAGGCGGAAAGTGCGTCGGAAATGGTTTCCGGCGTTTCGGTCCCTTAACTCAGAGGAGAGAATTTCATGGTCAAAGTCAAGTGCATCGTTTCGGATATTTGCGAGGAGAACGGCTACGTCATCTGGAATGAGGGGACCGGAGAGTGCGTCATCGTGGATCCGGGATTTTCGGCAAAACGTTTTCTGGAATTCATGGAAACGGCAAACCTGACCTCCGTCGCGGCGATCCTCTGCACGCACGGACACGCGGACCACATTGCGGGGATCGGACCGATCCGTGAGGCGTTTCCGGATGCGAAAATCGTCATTGGGAAAAAGGATGCCGTGAAGCTGACGGATTCCAAGAAGAATCTGGCGCATCATTTCGGCGTCCATCTGATCCTTCCTCCTGCGGACGTGAAGCTGACTGCCGACTCGGAAAAAATCTCTTTTGCGGGGCTGAATTTTACTGCATATCAGACTCCGGGTCATGCTGCCGGGCACGTCATTTACGTTCTGGAGGTCTCCGGCGATGAGAAACCGACGGCGTTCGTGGGCGATCTGATCTTCTACGGCGGCGTCGGACGTACGGATTTCCCGGACGGAAATTTCGCGCAGCTTCAGGAAAGCATCCGAAACGTCGTTTACGCTCTGCCGAACGAGACGGTCCTTTACTCCGGACATGGTCCCGCGACGACGGTCGGAGTGGAACGGACGACGAATCCTTTCGTTCAGGGATAGTCAGACGGCGGACGAACGGAGATCTTCTCCGGTTCTGTACTCCCGGAAATCCCGGAGCCATGAAAAACAGGAAAACTCTGTATTCGGATCGATCCCCGTGCCGGGACCGCCTCTGGACACAGAGTTTTTTTGAAAAAAGCGCGGGATTTCCCCAAAAAAATGGAGATCCCGACTTGAAAAAATTAGAAAAATCGTGTATATTGTGAAATCGGCGCAGTATTGACGATGGACCGCCCCCTTTGCCGCGTGAGTGCATTCCCGCCGTTTTTCCTTCCATTTTTTCAGACAAAAACCAGTTTCATTTTTGAACCGGGACACGATCGAATGAATAAAAATCTGATAGTTTTTGCCCTTTGCCTGACGGTGCTCCTCGTGGGAGCATTCCTTGGATTTTACGGAACGTCCACGTTTTACCAGGGACGGATCAATGACGAAAAATTCATTACCGGCCGATTTGAGGAAGTAAAGAAAGCGAAAGAGGTCAAGGCAGAGAAAAATGCGTCGGCGTATAAAGTACGTACGGCAAAAGCTCAGGAAGGGGACGCCCAGCAGTTCCGCACACTCATCGGACGTCTGGAAGAGATCCGACGCTCGACGGTCTCTGCGGAGGTCAGCGGAAAGATCGTTGAGATCTACGTGGAAAAAGGATCCCGCGTCAAGGAACATCAGGTCCGGTACGAGGATCAGGATCCGAAAGAAATGTCTTTTGAGGCTTTGCTGACGGACAATGAAACGGTGGTCTCTGAAGGAACGGTCATGGCGCGGATCGATACGGTGTGGCTCGAGCTGGCGTGTCGGCAGATGCTCGCGAATATCGCGTCCCTCCAGGCACAGCATCAGTACCAGGAAAGCGAATTGAAGCGTGCCCGGCACCTGAACGAACGCGGTGCCGTCAGCCAGAGCGATCTGGAATCGATCATTTCCGAGCGCGACCATCTCCAGGCTGAGATCAACGCAAAAAAGGTCCTTCTGCTCGAATGCCAGAAGAAGCTGAAGCGTTCCACGATCTACGCGCCGTTCAACGGTCAGGTCCTGGAGCGTCACGTGGACCTTGGGACGTACGTTTCGCCCGGAACGCCGATCGTGGACATTATTTCGACCGGAGAGATCGACGCACGGATCTATGTGCCGGAAAATTTCATCCACCTCATCAGTAAAGGTCAGACGATCGGGATCTACGTAGAAGCGATGAAGAAGCCCGT
>CAZRGJ010000073.1:0-10079 GCA_964599445.1 uncultured Planctomycetaceae bacterium
ATGGCAATACCGTCACGAAGTCATTTTAAGATCCATTTCGTGGATTTTGAGGATTTCGCGTCGAACGCATTTCTCCCATTTCGTGACGTTCCATGCTCTCCACGTCTGAAATTAAGGAAATCGATGGATTTTTGGGGCGCACTCCTTGACAAAACGATACAGAAGAGTACAATGGGGGCGTTTTGGATGCACTCGGCATCTTTTTCCGAAAGACCAAAGGCAAAAAACGATGATCGGACCGGTACTGAACGCGACGCTGATGATTTTTTTCCTCATCCTTCTGGGGGGCTTTCTGCGCCGGATCCATGTTCTGCGTCCGGAGGGGGATGCGTCGTCTCTGAGTCTCTGCCTGAATGTCCTTTACCCGTGCCTCATCTTCAGCAAGATCATGGCGACGCCGCTGAAAGAGAATCTGGCCGCGTACGGAATGGCTCCTCTTTTCGGTTTCGGATCGGTGCTGGCGGCGATGTGCATCATGCGTCTTTTCGTGGGACTGCCTTCCTGGCTGACGGGGCTGCGGGATGATGCGGAACGCAGAACGTTTTTGAGTACCTCTGCGCTGTACAATTACGGCTACGTGCCGATCCCGATCATCCAGTTTCTTTATCCGCAGAATCCGGAGTACGCGACCGCGCTCTTCATTTTCATTCTCGGCATCGAGCTTTCCGTCTGGATCTGCATCGTTCCGTGCCTGACGGGCGGCCTGCAGAAAGGGTGGTGGAAGAAAGTCCTCAGCACGCCGTTCCTCACGATCATTCTTGCGGCAGTGCTGAACCTCTGCGGTTTGCGAATGGGAGAAGACGGAAATATTCCGCAGTGTATCGCCAAAACGATCGAAAATATCGGGCTGGCGCAGATCACGTTCCCGCTGATTATCATCGGCGCGACGATCTATGATCAGGTTGCCGAGCGGCACGTGGACTACACGAAACTCCGCACGTACGCCGTCATGGGATGGACTCTCTTTTTCCGGGCGTTTTTGTTTCCGTGTCTCATGATTTTGGCGGCACTCTGCATTCCGGGGAATCCTCTCGTGCAAAAGATCCTCGTGATCCAGGCCGCGATGCCGACGGCGATGCTCATCATCATGTTCACGAAATTCTACGGCGGATCTCCCAGCGTTGCCGCCAACGCCATCCTCACGACGAATCTCCTTACTCCGGTCATCGCCGTTTTCTGGATCTTCGTCGGAATGCGGCTTCTGGAAACCTTCCCGAACGGGATCTGGGGACTTTTTTAAAAGACGGCATGAGCAAAGGAGTGAAGCCATTTTCCTCGAACCACGGACATAAAACGGCTCTGTCTTCGATAAAAATTCCAATGCGAAGACAGAGCCATTCTTTTTTTCAGATTTCAGACATTTTTTCAGGTCGCGAACACTACGCAAGCGGTCTGCCGTCCAGAATGCGGGTCATGCGGTCCGCCTGTTCTTCGTGAGTGAGCGGGCAGCCCTGGAGTTCCACCGTGATCCACGTGCTGAAACCGGTCTCGATCATCTTCTGACGCACTGCGAGCCAGTCGACGGAACCTTCCATCACGCGGGCGAATTTTCCTCCGCGTCCGTCGGGATTCATGAGGAAGTCCTTGATGTGTACGCGAATGATCTGACCTTTCAGATGGTCGAACCAGTCCTGCGAACGCGGATAGTATTTCATGTTGTTTCCGCAGTCAAAGTACGCCTGAACGGTTTTTGTGCCGAACGATTTGATGAAGTTGGCCGCGAATGCCGGATGGACCCACATATTGTTCCAGACGTTTTCCAGACCGAGCGTGATGCCGAGTTCCTGCGCTTTCGGAATGAGTGCTTCGACCTTTTTTCGGGCACTTTCCATCTGCTCATTGTGCAGGCGAATGTAGTCGGCATAGGGCGTATTGTCGCCTTCGACGACGGAGATCAGACGGTTGGTCTTTTCGTCAAATTCGATCTTGAACTCCCACGGTTCCGGCATCTTGACGCCCGAGACGCGGCCCGGGACGACGAGGACGGCATCGGCACCGATCTCGGCGGCCACTTCGAGACGCTCGATGGAACCGCCTCCCATCATGGAATGGAAGCAGAATCCCTGCGCTTCCGCCATCTTGCGTGCCGCTTTGGCCTCTTCGAGCGTCACGGAACCGGAGATCTCCATTCCTTCGATCCCGATCGCCTTCATTTCCGCGATCGCCTCGGCATTGGGCAGACGGCCCAGAAGCGCGATTTTCGGCCGGACGGTAAAGTCAGACGCCGCCTGTGCATTTTGCGGGAAGGAAAGAAAGTGGGTACCGACTGCGGCGGAAAAAGCAGTGCCTGCGGCAGCGTACATGAAATTGCGTCGATTCATCATTTTTTTGATTCTCCTTGATTGGGATCGTCCGAGAGACGAAGCATCGCGTCTTTCGGAACGGATGAGAATTGGCAGGATCTCGCAGAAAACGGCTTCGATTCCGTTTCCATTTCGTTCCATTTTAGCACGAAACACTTTTTTCGTAAAGGGCGGCGGATAAAATTTTTCCAAAATTTTCAAAACTTTCTTTCTCCCCTTTTTCTTCGACGCCTTGACGAAGAAGCGATTCCATGCTAGAATAGGGAGACTGGGACCGTTTTGGAAGACTGTTCGGAGTTGGGGCCGTTCCTGCTCCGCAGATGGTGCATCGAAACGGTCCCGGTACGACAGCCGGACTCCGATCGGCGGAATTCCCGGCCTTTCCAAACTGATTTCATTCAGGAGCCTGTTTCGTGACTTCCGTATACTTTCGTCATTGCCTGAAAATCCTTGCGGCGGGGATCTTTCTCCTTTTGCTCATTCGGGGAATTCCTGCCGAAAGCCCGGCCGCAGCTTCCGAAAACGGCCAGAACGCGGAAGGACTGCTGAACGGTTCCGTTCCCGGTGCTTCCTCTCTTCCGGTACCTGCCGAATCTCCCGGAGTTCCTGTGTCTTCTGAAGTTCCTGCGTCTCCCGGGACTGCCGAAGTGAGTGAAACGGCAGTGCGCATGGACGGCAGTCTGTCTGAAAAAACGCCGATCCTGGCGGGATCCGCTGAAAATACTGCGGAAGAAACGGTTTCCCCATCCGAAACCTGGAATGAAAAGGAAACCGCTGCGGAAGAGAACGCGGAAGAGAACGCGGAAGGGGAAGCAGATACGGAAAATGGAACTGTTTCAGAAAATGAAGCCGGGCTGGATCCTCAGCTGACGGCACTCCGGGAACTGGACGACAAAACGGTCCTGATCCTGTCGCTGGATGCCGGGGCGGTCGAAAAGCTGAAGGAAAAGTCCAGTGCGTCGGCCGAGACGCCCAATCTGGATGTCCTCATTCTCCCCGAAACGGAAGATGAGTCGATGACTGTTGAGTCGATCTGGCTGAAATGCCGGGATCTGTGCGGCGATTCCCTGAAATTCTTTCAGACTCGGTGGAGAGAAATGCTTTACGCCTTATGCGGTTTTGCCGTGACGTGGGTTGGAGTCCGTGTGCTGCGGTTTTTGACGGAACTCTGTTTTGCGTCTTTCGTGAAACGGACCAAAACGCTGAATGATGATTTCATTTTCCGCGCGTTTTTGCCGCCGTTCCTGGCATTTTTCTGGATCATCGGCATCTATTTCTGTCTGCTTCCATTTTTGGGCGAATTTCATTATTCGGAACGCCTGATCCTTGCGCTGATCGCATCGGATTTTACGTGGCTTCTGTATCGGCTCATTGGGGCGGCAGATCACATTATCTGCCTTTACTTTCACGGCAAAAAGCGCATTTTCAATAAACTGATCTTTGATGCAGTCCGGAAAACGGCCCGAATCATCCTCGTTCTGGCCGCCATCTGCATCATCGGGCAGACGATCCTGCGTCTGAATGTTTCTGCGCTCCTCGCGGCCGCCGGGATCTTCGGTCTCGCCATCGCGTTTGCCGTGAAGGATACGATCTCCAATTTCCTCAGCTCCTTCATGATGCTTTTCGATAATTCGTTCCAGCTTGGCGACCGGATCCGGACTGGGACGATCGATGGAGACGTCGAGGCCGTCGATTTCCGGAGTACGCGTATTCGTGCACTGAACGGGCATCTGTACTCTGTGCCGAATGCCGTGCTGGGGACGGAGATCATCGAAAATGTGAGTCAGCGACCCGGGATCCGGCACGATTTTGAGCTGGGGCTGACGTACTCCACGACTCCCGAGCAGATGGAACGGGCCGTGCAGATCGTTCGGGAACTCATTTCCGATCCGCAGAAATTCATTCAGTCGCCGACCCGCTCGCTGGTCACGTTCAGCGGATTTGGCGACTGGGCGCTGACGATCAAGGTTACGCTTTGGTTCAACACTCAGATCTTCGTGGAATCCGAGCGGTGGAAGCACGAGCTGAATATGGCGATCCTGCGGCGTTTCAATGAGGAGGGACTTGCGTTTGCCTACCCGACGCACACCGTGGAACTGTCCGGCATACCGCAGGGCAGGGGAGCGGATGAGAGGACGGCAGAGACGAACGGGAACTCTTCGGCGTCTGAAAATGCAGACACAAAAAGGACGCATTGAGCGCAAGGTCTGCGTCTTGGCGGAGGATCTTCGGCAGCGGGAACGTACACTGCGGCAGAATGCCGTCCTTTTTCGGATCCCCATTTTATTTACGCATCAGAAAAACGGAACTTTCCATGAAAATAAAATTTCAGAAACTGCTTGGACTCGGTTTTTTAAGTGCCGTGCTGTTTGTCGGCTGCGGTGAGGAGAAAAAAGACGCGGGATCGGTGCATTCCGATCCTTCCGGAGTGCCGCAGCGCGGAGATGCGAATGACCCGCGCTGGCGGAATGAGCTTTTTCAGTCCAGTGTCGCGGCGATCCGGGAACGTGCTGCGTGCGAGAATCCGGAACAGTACCTCAACTCGCTGAATCAGGTCACGGACCGATTCAACGGCTGGATCCAGTCGCGTCCGCCGTTTGAGGGATGGCGTCCTGATCCGATGACGGTGCAGACGGTGGAGATCCTGGATCTTCTGGAACCGATCCAGACGCGCATATCTGAAGCTTTTCGCACGTTCCGCAATGTGCCGGACAGTACTCCGCTTACGGAAACACAGGTTGCTCTTTTGAAACAGGCTGCTGACGATCTCAAGGACTTTCAGACTCGGATCCCTGAAGATGCTCCGGAGGGATTCACGCTGCTTCGGACCGCTTTCCAAAAAATGCGGGAAATGCTTCTTGTCCATCTGATCCAGGGGCAGGTCTCTCCGGATCTCAAAAATGTTTTGCGTCAGCAAAATGCAGTTTTTCAGCAGCTCGGCATCCTGACCGGCTCGCAGCGAATGCGTTTTTCCGGCTCGGAAAAGAGCACGATCCCGCTCACTCCGGACGAAACCTTCACGATGGCGTACGAAAACGACGTCTACGTTCTTTTCGAGCAGTTTCTGCTCCAGGACGTCTCCCTCTGGGCACAGGGAACACCGCAGACAGAGCGGGAGGAGATCCGTCTGGAATTGCGGAATCGATCCGACACGACCGGGACACAGAATCTCGTGCAGGTTTCGTCGGATGACCTGGAGCGGATGAAGTCGATCTTTTCATGGACTTTCGCCAACGTGCAGACTCTTCCGGATACTGCGTCGCCGCGTCTTCCGCTGGAAGTGCTTCTCTCGGGTGAGGGAACGGTTCTGGAACGTGCCTGGCTATGCATTCTTTTGGCTCGGCAGCAGGATCTGAACGCATTTCTGATCGAAGTGCCGTCGGAAAGCGGAACGCGTCTGCTTCTCGGTTTCCTTGGGAATGAGGAGATCTACCTTTTCGACCCCATGCTGGGGCTTCCAGTCTGGCTTCCTGCTGATCCGGAAAAGGCGGCAGAGTTGCGGAAACCTTGGGAGGCCGTCTGGACGGACGGTGTACTGGATGCCGTTCCTGCCCGCTGGACCGACGTTTGTGCGGAACCGGCGATCCTTGGCGAATTTTGGCGTCTGGCCGACTGGTCCGGGAACGTGACTGCGGAGAGTTTGAGCCGTTCGCGTGTTCTCCTGGAAGCGTCGCCATGGTACCAGACTCAGCGTATGGCGATCCTTCAGGACGCGCTCAAAAACGGCGAAAATCGCGTCGTCATGAGTCTGGCTCCGGTCGAAGTCCTGCCGGATGGAACGATCTCCAGAGACTCGCTCGAAAATGCCTTTAACGCACCCTCTGCGCTGAAAGACCAGATCCTGCGCAAAAACGCGTTTGCGTCGGTGGAGATCTGGATGCACCCGGTCAACGCTGCGGTCCGGCGCGCTTTGGATCCTGAAAGTGAAATGAACCGGCTCCGTATTTTCCAGCTCTTCTGCACGCCGTTCCCGGATGGATTCTTCAATCTTTGGCGCGGGCGAATGCTCTACCTTAAAGGGATCCTGACCGGGCCGATGAGTGCGGCCGGATACTATCAGAAAGCCCGTCTTTCCGAGACCGTTTTGGAGCAGACGTACCAGAACGGCGGCCCCGCACTGCTCGATTTCTACCGCGGTTGCCGATGCGAGGCCAGCTATGTGCTCGGCATGATCTCCTTCGTGCTGAATCGTCCGGAGGCTGCCTGCGACAGCTTCACCCGTCATGTACTTGAGACCGGTTTCTCCCGATTTCACGCTTCTGCGCGTTTGCGCTGCGGCATGATGTCTGAACGGAAGGAAGACTGGCAGGCTGCGCGGGAATTTTACGCGGCACTGCCGGAAGATCCTGCCGCCCGAATCCGGCTTGCGTTCCTTCCGAAAGAGGGAGATGCCGGAACTTCAGGTTCGCCGGAAACCGTGAATCAGCCGGAAACCGTGAATCAGCCGGAAACCGTGAATCAGCCGGAAACCGTGAATCAGCCGGAAACCGCGAATCAGCCGGAAACTGCGAATCAGCCGGAAGTTCAGAGTCAGCCGTAGTGTGCTTTTTCGGAATTGGAGATCATGTCCCTTTTTGACGTTTTTGAATCGGAAAATCGCAAAAAAGCGCAGCCGCTTGCCGCACGAATGCGTCCCCGAACGCTGGATGAGTTTGTGGGACAGGAGGATTTTCTTGCGCCGGGGAAACTTCTCCGCCGTCTTCTGAAGGCTGACCGGCTGGGGTCCGTCATTTTTTTCGGTCCTCCGGGAACAGGGAAAACGACGCTGGCGAAACTGCTTGCGGCGGAATCTAACGCGAATTTCTGCCAGATCTCGGCAGTCGTCAACGGCGTGAAGGAACTGCGCGAGGTCCTTGCGCACGCGGCGGACACCGTGGCGGCGGAGGGACGGCGTACGCTTCTTTTTGTGGATGAGATCCACCGCTTCAACAAAGCGCAGCAGGATGTGCTTCTTCCGGACGTCGAAGAGGGGATCGTGACGCTGGTCGGAGCCACGACGGAGAATCCGTTTTTTACGGTGAATAATGCGCTTTTGAGCCGCAGCCGGCTTTTCCAGTTCCACTCGCTGACGGCGGAAAACATCAAGGAGATCCTGCGCCGTGCACTGGCGGACAAAGAGCGCGGGCTGGGCCGGACGCGGATCGAGATGGATGAGGATGCGCTTGAGTATCTTGCACGCACAAGCGACGGCGATGCGCGCAGAGCACTTTCTGCTTTGGAGATCGGCGTTTTGTCCACGTTTGCGGATCCGGTCCATTTCACGCTTGAGATGGCGGCGGAGTCCGTTCAGAAGCGGATCACTGGGCACGACCGCGACGGAGATGCGCACTACGACATCATCAGTGCGCTGATCAAGAGCATTCGCGGAAGCGATCCGGACGCGGCAATTTACTGGCTGGCGAGAATGCTGGAAGGAGGAGAGGAAGTCCGTTTCCTTGCCCGTCGGCTGGTCATTCTGGCGAGTGAAGACGTCGGAAATGCCGACCCACACGCCCTTCCGCTTGCTGTGGCGTGTGCACAGGCCTGCGAAATGATCGGTCTGCCGGAATGCCAGCTGAATCTCGCGCAGACGGTCACGTATCTGGCTTCCGCGCCCAAATCGAATGCCGTGACGAACGCGATTTTTGCTGCACGCGGTGACGTCCAGAAAGGCGAATCGGTTCCCGTGCCGAAGCATCTCTGCGATGCGCACTACTCTGGCTCGCAGAAGCTGGGGCACGTCGGCTACCAGTACGCGCACGATTTTCCGGACGCCATTGCGCCGCAGGATTACCTTGGCGTGGACCGGCGGTACTATTTCCCGACGCAGCGCGGCGAAGAAGCGCAGATCGCGGAACGTCTCGACTTCATTCGTGCCCGGCGGGAAAACCGCGGCGAAAAACGAAAGAAGTAAACAGACCGCAAGAATCACGTTCTCCGGAAACTCCTCGAATTACCGTGAGCTGCGATTTTGTCCTTCCATCAGGCGGCGCAGTTTCTGGACATTTCGACGGTGCATGACCAAAACCATAGCAAGCCCCAAGAGTTGCGAGCACATAAGTGCGGCACAAACTTCGTTCGATGTGATTTTGTCTGCTTCACCCGCCCATCGAAGTAATCCGTATCCCAAAAGTGAAGTGCACAGTGAAACCAAGTGTTCGGATTTTAGCCAGAGATGTCCTTTTCTGGAAAATCCTTCAGCACGGTAGAGAAAAAACAGGCAAATGTGAAGAGCTGCTGAAATGCTGACCAGGCAGGCGATCAGAGAAGAGTAATTTCCAGGAAATATCGCGCACGAAATCGCTGCAAAAGTCATCATCAAGGAAAACGTCACACAATACCAACTGCATAATCCAGCCAAGACGAGTACCCGCATCCCAATGACATAGAGCACACCAAGGAAACCATACTCCTGTTTTACCCTCGTTTCCTTCGAACTCCAAGACTCAAAAGCCGGCTCATCAAGGTATTCTTCATTTCTCTGCTTCTTTCGTGTCTTCGGCTGCGGCACCGTCGGACGCTGTGTCTGTTCTCGGTCGTTCCACTCATTTTCCGTCGAGATGTCAGTCTGGCTGGTGATCCATCTTCTGGCGACATTCCAAGGCCTTGGGGCAGGTTTTGGAGTGGGCGTTGGTGCTATGAATGCGTTTCCCAGCGCCTTCACGAAATCGGTACACGACGGGAAACGCCCCACCTGCCGTTTTTCCAGGACACGCAGAAGGACGGCATTGGCTTCCGGCGAAAGGTTCTGGATCGGTTTCGGCGAGACGTTCAAGATCTGATGTGCCAGCGCGTGGATATTTCCCACAAACGGTCTCCGTCCGGAAAGAAGCTCATACGCAAGCACACCGAGCGCGTATTGGTCCGTGCGTGCATCCTGAAGTTCCCCAAGAAACTGTTCTGGTGCCATATAGTGCGGCGTCCCGCTTGACTCATTGGCGGCCGCGGTCCGGGATCTCGTTTCGTGAATTTGAGCCGCGATACCGAAATCGATGATCCAGAGGTCTGAATCTTCATCTTTCGAGCTGAACATGATGTTTTCCGGCTTGATGTCGCGGTGGATGACTCGTTTTTTGTGCGCGTAATCCAGAGCCGAGGCTAAAGGTTTCAGGATTTTTAAAACCTTCTCCAAAGGCAGACCGCGGGTCCAGTTTGGCTGCATATAGATCCATTCCCGAAGCGGGAGTCCTTCCGCATATCCCATGACGAAAAACCATCCGAATTCCGGGTCGAATTCCATTCCGTAAAGCGGGCAGATGTTCGTGTGGTTGAGCGTTCTGGTCAGCTGAAAGAGCGATTCGACTTTTTTGATTTCCTGGGCATCGCTCTGAACATCTGCCGGGAGGATCTTGCAGACGACAGACCGCAGTACTTTTCCGCGCACGATCTCTTCCGCGAGCCATGCCTGTCCCATGCCGCCTTCTCCGAGCAGTTTTGTGAGCCGGTAATTCTGCATCTCGCCAAGAAAATCACCCGTTTCCGGAAACTGTCTTCCGTTTTCTCTGCGTCCGTTCCCGTTTTGAGGTGCAAATGTCTTCTCAGAATTCAGATCGTCATCCATCGCAAACTCTCAGATCCTCTTCAAAATTTGGAACTCACTGCCGTTCAGTCTCACGCGGCGGATCCGATTATACAAAAAATCACGCAGGCTGTCAAGTGACCCCTGAATGTCTCCAGAATCTGTTTTTTCGGTTTGCTGCTCTCAAAAACTGAAAGATTTCCATATTTTTTTATCGAAAAATCGAGAAAATTTGCGAAATAATGGTTTCGGGGGCTTGAAAGATTTTCAGAATCGGG
>CAZRGJ010000074.1:0-2321 GCA_964599445.1 uncultured Planctomycetaceae bacterium
GTAGAAGCCCTTTTCCACGAGCGTCACGAAACTCTTCACCGTATTCGGCGCTTCATTTTCAAAAAGTTCGACCGTCATGTCGCCGGCAGTCGTGCGGATCAGAACGCGCGGCAGATTGTCGGACTGTGCCTCTTCCTTGCGCAGCTGAAGTTCGCGAGCCCATTCTTTCTCATAGTATTCCGTGATGGATTTCGCGTAGGCATTCGCCTGCTGGGAAAGAGGAGCACCCGCTTTTTCAGCATACGCAAAACACTGTTTCGCCGCCGTGAAATTATTCGCGCCAAACGCAGAAACACCAGCCATCTCGAAGATCTCCGGGTGCTTTTTGTGCATTCCTTTGGAAAGGAACGTCTTGAAAAGCGCGAATGCTTCGTCGTATTCGTCCATCGAAAGAAGGTAATTCGCATAGACGAGCATAAACTGGTTCAGTTTTTCATTCGTGCCGTCCGAGGATCCGTACGCAACATTCGCAGCCGGAACCACTGCCGCAAAAGCCTGTTCGGCCTTCTGGATCAGCGGAGCAGCAGAGTTCTGGATCTCGGTCATTTTCGCACTGTCCTGCGCCTGGTAGGCTTTGTCGAAATCGGCTTTCAGAGCCTGGATCTCCGCCATGACGGCCTCGTACGCCTGGATCTTCAGGTCGAATTCCGTGGTACCTTCCGAAGCCGCCGAAGCTGCCAGAGCCGGAACGGAAATCGAACCTTCAGCAGCAGTCTGAGCGAAAAGCACGCAGACACTTAAAAGTGCCGGGACGAACATCAAAAAACGAATCGCATATTTCATTTTAAAAAACCTTTCTTGGCTGAGGACATTTCCACGTTTTCTTAATTTTTTGATTTCAGGGAAACCTCGAGGACCGTTTACGGCAGCGTCCGCGCAATTCAGGACTCCGCAGGGGCGGATCCTCACACGATCAAGTCTCCAGAGGTCAATAGCCGGGACGATTCAGGACTCTGGCTGAGAGGATCCTGTCCGGGGACGCAGTCTCTTTTCCAGCCTCTGAAACTTCGGGACCGGTCCTTCGAAAAGAGGAAACGACGTCCATTCCTTTCGTCACGCGGCCGAAGACCGTGTATTTCCCGTCGAGCTGCGGTGCAGGAGTAAACATCACGAAAAACTGGCCGTTTCCATGCCCCGCAGTCTCCGTCTGCGCCCAGACGACAGAACCTCGGAAATGTTTACGCGCGTCCGGACCCGCGGAATCTCTCTCGAACGGGGCATTCACGGCAACCGGTTCCGTTCTGGCAAAAAGGCCCGAAACGACTGCGGAAAAACTCTTCCCATCGTACGCGCCGTCTTTCACGAGCTGGAGAAAAGCCGCAGCCGTATTGGGAGCGGAATCCTCGAACAGTTCGATCTCAACAGTCCCTTTCGTCGTTTCGAGGATCACGCGCGGCAGTTCCCCATTCGCACGTTCCTGCTGACGGATGGTCTGCTCGGTTTTCCAGGCCTGCACATAGTACGGGATCAGTTCCTGGCAGACAGTCGAGGACGCCGTCTGTATATCGTTTTTCTGCGCCTCCTCAAAACACAGCCGGGCCACGTCAAATTTTCCGACCATGAATGCCGAGATCCCCGCCATTTCGTAAAGGAACGGTTCACGCTCGCATACTTTCTGCGCCATAAGTTCCCGCGAAAGCACATACGCCGACTCATACTGATCCGAATCGACCGCACTGCTGAGCAGAAACAGAATGTAGCGCAAAACTTCCGGACGTTCCGGCTCCAGAGACCAGACGACGCCGATCCACTCCAGGGTCTGATGGTACAAAAGATGCACCTGCTGCGCATGCTTCGTCATCTTCTGCTGGATCCGCGCGATCTCCGCACGGACGACATCCGCCTCCGGACTTTCAGCCGTCAATTCTGAAAGGCGCGTTTCCCGCATATGGATCTCTGCGGAAAAAACTTCCATCTCCGTCAGCATTTCATCGATCACGCCGCACGTTTTGCAGAAAGCATCGACCAGCTGTCCGGGCTGGATATTCGGGGGGATCTCTGGAAAGGAATCCCTGGCGAAGATCTTCTCCATATCCGGGAAGACCGCGCAAAACGGGCATTCTTCCGCCCCAGGAACCAAAAAACCGCCATTTTCCGCCAAAGTCTCGATTTTTCGAACCGTATGCATTCCGCCATTTTCTTCACCTGAATCGACATTCTGAGCCGGCACAGATGAAAGACCGCCCATCAGTATGCACAGCACACAGACAGTCCATCTTTCAAAAACGCGAAATCGAATCATTCAGCAAACTTTCGGAAAAGGGAAACTTCACACAAAACGAATATCTTATCCCGTCAGTATACCACAGATCCGCATTTTA
>CAZRGJ010000074.1:2331-8703 GCA_964599445.1 uncultured Planctomycetaceae bacterium
TCTCCCTTGAAATACCATCGCCAGAACCTTGCTCGAATACGATCACCTGCCGAGTAAACGAAAAAAACCGACCCGAGGCACGAAAACGCCCCGAATCGGCTTACTTCTAAGGAAGGTTTCCCTGATTTCTACTTTTTCCGCCAGTAAAGCAATCCGAAACTGCCGAGCAGAAGCAGCATCCACGCAGACGGTTCCGGAACGGCATTCCCATCGATCGTCGCGTAGACCGTATTGCCCAAGACGGACAGGTCCCAATAATTCGCACTTTCCTGCGTCAGCAGAGAAGTCCAGAAGTCCGCATCCTGATCGGCTCCGAAATCTCCCGACGTATTCTGAATGATCGGATACGTTTGGTTCGGAAGAACAAGCCCTATCTCCAGCTCGATGAATCCCGGATCCACGTCAAACGACTCGGCTTTCAGCAGGTCCATGCCGGAAGCATCCTGTTCCAGCAGAAGAACAGCATCCGGATCGAGCGTGAACGCACCGCCGACAGCCGCCTCGCCAACCGCATTTCCCGGCGAGAAGACCGCGTTCGTCCCCACGGTCAGGCCACCGGTCATGCTGCCCTGCAGATCGAGCCGTCCGGACGAAACAGTCAGTTCCTCGACGTCCAGACTATCCTGCGAAGCATCGACCTGAAGCGTGCCTTCGCCGGTTTTGGCGACGTTTCCGCTGCCCGTGCCGGAGATTTTGAGCGAGTCGGAAAAAGTCAGCGATTTGATGGTCTCTTTGCCAACGTTCAGTTCCAATGTGCCCGCGGTGTCGGCAGTGCCAACGTTAAAGACGCCGGCAAAAGAATCGATCTCGTCCAAATCGACCGTCAGTTTTCCGCCGTTGGAGAGCGTGACGTTTCGGAACTGGTAATTGTTCAGAACATCATTTTCTCGACCGGCGACAGTGACCTGCGCTTTGTCGATGACGGTCCGCGCACTCTCGCCTGCCAGAATGATCCCGCCGTCAAAGGAGTATGTTCCGCTTTCCTGGAACGTCAGGACGGAAGACGCGCCTGCGAGGTACAGGTCGTTTCCATTTCCATTGCCGGCAGAATTGTTTTTGAAAGTTCCCGCGGTCCCTTCTCCAGTGAAGGTAAGATTTTCACTAACGTAGACCGCACCGCCGAAATTGCTGGCGGTATTATTGCTGAATGTGATCGTCTCCGCCTGAAGTACTGCCGAGCCGCCTTTGACGGAGAGGCCGCCGCCATAGTACCTGGACGTATTCGAATCGAAGTTAATGACCTTGGCATCCGCGGTGAGCGACGAGCAGTTGACCGCGCCGCCATAGGAATAGCTGGCGGAACTTGTTGTATTATAGTTACCCGTAAAATTGAACGTACCGGTCTCGAAAGTCAGCGCGCCTGAGGTGATCGCGCCGCCCAGATATTTGGCATAGTTATTGCGGACTGTGAAGACCGACTCACTGTTCAGCCCACGAAGAGCAAGTGCGCCGGCAGCCTGGATCGCGCCGCCGTCGTTGTTGGCAACGGAGTTATTTTCAAACAAAACGGAATTACCGGTGATCGATGCCGATGCTTTTGTGTAGATCGCGCCGCCAAACTTTTGGGCATAGTTGTTCCTGAACGTGAGCGAATCGCCGGAAATGCTGAGACTCCCGGCATTCACATGGATCGCACCGCCGGTACTGGCGTTGGTTCGGTTGCTGTCAAAAACGATTCCGTTCACCGCGGTAATATTCAGACTTCCGTCGCCGTCGAGTCCGAAAACGCCTCCATGATGCGTTTCGGCCTTGAATCCCGTAAAGGAAACATTATCAGCATTGATATTCAAAGTCAGTGCCGGCGACGTGTGCATGAACAGACCGATCGCATTGGAAACGGGGTTTACGCTGCCCTGATAATCCAGATCCTGAAATTTAATGTTGTACGTATGAACGCCGTTGTTAAAGTTGTAGAGGCGGGTATTTCCCGCGTTGATGGTCTGCTTAACGCCGGCTTGCGCGGAACGGATCGTAAATGATTCAAGTGTCTGAGCGATCCCTGAGTTGTGCGTTGCCGTTCCGGAGATCACGATAACGTCGCCTTCCGCAGCTCCTGCCTCTTCTTGAACCGTTGCGACATCGGTCCCCGATGCGGTCAGCGTTCCGGAAGCATTGTAGCGTTCAACGACCTCTGCTGTGGAGTCGGCGGAAAAAACACAAAGCCCTAAAAGAGCCGCCGCCAGCCGGCCTTGTGTTAAAATACGATGGGAAGGATATTCCGGACATTTTTTAACGGACGATTTCATGGAATTGCCTCGCACAAGAGAACAGGGAAACATCCATCGCAGGATCTATCTGTCCAAGACTCTGCAATGATAATATAAAACATGATGTATATTATACTCCAAAATTAAAAAATCATCCATTTTTATTTGGCAAAAGAATAAATAATTTATGATTTTTTCACCGACCAAACAAAAAAAACGATCCAAGGCTCACAAATTCGCTAAATCCTCTTTCTTTTGATGAGGGGCTAATAAGATCCAACTTTTTCCGTCAGTAAAAAAGACTGGAAGGAGCCAAGGAGAAACAGCATCTACACAGAGGATCCCGGAACGGACAGCCCCGCAGAACCGAGACAGATTCGATCCCCCCAGTATTCCAGTACCGGTAAGTTTCACACGGCGGGAATCGATTACCGTTCTGCCCGCATTGCTGATTTATGCGGAAATTCCGGCTTTTTTTTCGTTTTTTTCGTTTTTTCTTTCATTTTCGGCGTTGGGAACTCTGGACAAATCCGCGTTTTGTGCTTTAATGAAAGATGATGCGGGGAACGCGGAGTTCTCCGGAGGCTGGCAGAAGCCGGTTCCGCAAACAGCCAAGCTGATCCAGCTATTTCATTTTTCAATTTTATGGAATCCATATTTCGGACAGACAAAATGACTCGCGTAGCTATTCTCGGAGCGACGGGCTACACCGCGCTGGAAACGATCCTTCTCCTTTTGCGTCATCCGCACGTGAAGATCACGGCACTGACGACGCGCTCGGACGAAAATCTTCACGTCTCGCAGGTCCATCCCCAGCTGACGGGACGTCTCGACCTTCACCTCGAAAACCTCACGCCGGAACAGATCGGCGAACGTGCCGACTGCGTGTTCTGCTGCCTTCCGCACAAGGCGAGCGCGGAACGGATCCCGGCTCTTCTGGCTCAGGGATGCCGCGTCATTGACCTGAGTGCCGACTACCGTCTCGATTCTCCCGAAGTGTTCGAGAAATGGTACGGCGTCGTACATCCGGATCCGGAACGTCTTGGAAAGGTCCCGTACGGTCTTCCGGAACTCTTCCGCGAACAGATCCGCGGTGCTCAGCTCGTCGCGAACCCCGGATGCTATCCGCAGACGGCGATCTGCGCGCTCGCCCCGCTGCTCGCAAAGAAAATGATTCGTCCGAACGGCATCATCGTTGACTCGAAGAGCGGTGCTTCCGGTGCCGGCAAAAGTCTGAAACCGCACCTCCTGTACTGCGAACTGAACGAAGGCTTCAGCGCGTACGGCGTCGGCGTACACCGTCACCAGCCGGAGATCGAACAGGTCCTCGGCAAAGTCGCCGGAGAACCGGTCGACCTGATCTTCACGCCGCATCTCGTTCCGATGGAACGCGGCATCCTTTCGACGGCGTACTCCTGCCCGACCCGTGAATTCACGCAGGAAGAAGTCATGGCCGCTCTGCACGAATACTGGGCGAATGAGCCGTTCGTGCGCGTCGTGGATCACCTGCCGAACACGCGCGAGTGCCGTTTCACCAACTACGTGAACGTGACGGCCCGCATCGTGAAAGACCGCATCGTGACGGTCTCCTGCATCGACAACATCACGAAAGGCGCGTCCGGATCCGCCGTACAGAACTTCAATATCCTGTATGGTTATCCGGAAGACACGGCACTGATCTAGTCCGGATTTTTTAGTTCATTTCCACGTTTCATCGAAAGCCCGGCACATCCGGTCAAAAAACGGCTTCGACCGGGTTTTCAGAAACTTTCCGTTCCTCCCGGTGAGAGCCGGAAAACTTTCCCCATTCCCCCCCCTTGAAGTTTCTCTTTACTTTTCTATAATGAAAAGTAAAGAGGCCCGGCGGGACCGTTCAGCCCCCTCATTTTGCGATTTTCGCGTTTTTTTCGTAAAATTCCGCGAGATTTCGCGATTTCGATCCAGCCGTTCCTTCCTCACCAACCTTCCTTTGATCCAGAATTAAGGAGAAAATCAAATGACGATGAATCGACGTGACCTTCTGAAGACCTCGCTGGCTGCGGGGCTTTTCCTTCCCGGTATTTCCGGTTTGGCGTACGGAGATGATTCTCCGAATGAACGCGTGAATGTGGCACTCATCGGCCTTGGCGGTCAGGGAGGCCATCAGGTCGGCGGTCTGCGCAGTCAGAATGTCGTCGCACTGTGCGACTGCGATGACGCCAAGGCCGGAAATGTTTACGAAAAATTCCCGAACGCGAAAAAATTCTACGACTACCGCAAAATGTTCGACGAAATGTCGAATCAGTTTGACGCAGTGGCCGTCAGCACGCCCGACCACACGCATTTCCATCCGTCGTGGATCGCCATGACGCTGAACAAGCACCTCTATCTTGAAAAACCGATGGCGCACTGCGTGAAAGAGTGCCGTATCCTGACCGAAATGGCACGCGAAAAGAAATTGGCGACCCAGCTCGGAATGCAGCGTCACGCCAAACCTCAGATGCGCCGCACAGTTGAAGCCGTCCGTTCCGGCGCCATTGGCGAGATCACGCACGTTTTCAGCCGCGTCGGAGGAGACCGCGGAATGCGTGCTCCGCTCGATTTCTCCAAACCGGTTCCTTCCGGTCTCGACTGGGAAGCGTGGATCGGTCCCGCAAAATTCCGTCCCTACACATCGGACCTCTGCCCGTACTGGTGGCGTTTCTGGTGGGATTACGGAACGGGTGAAACAGGCAACTGGTGCTGCCATATCATGGAGATCCCGTTCTGGGCACTTGATCTGACGTACCCGGAAAAGATCTCCGCGACCGGTCCAAAAGTCGATCCGGAACGTACATCAAAGGGAATGGACGTCGTTTTTGATTTCCCGGCAATCGAAGGCCGCGGTCCAGTGAAACTCTACTGGAGCCACGGAGGTTTCAATCAGGCGATCCGCGAATATCGCGACCAGTTCCCCGGTATCCGCATGGGAAACAATTTCTTCGTCGGTACCAAAGGCGTGATCTCGTGCGATTTCGATTGGCATGAAGTCCATCTCTTCGACAAAACGGCCGAATACCAGAAGCCGGAAGAAACGATCCCGCCGTCTCCAGGTTTCCACCGTGAATGGCTCAACGCCATCAAGGGCGGTGAACCGGCGACGTGCAATTTCGATTTCAGCGGGAAAATCGCGGAAGCCGGTCTCCTCGGCAATGCGGCCTACCGTGTCGGCGCGGCAGAACCGATCCGTTGGAACTGGAAGGAAATGAAGTCCCCCGATTGCGCGGCGATCGACGAATTCAACTACCCGAACTACCGCAAAGGGTGGGAGATCGGCTGAGTTTCCGAAATTTTCATGAGACGCTATCCCGCTCTCATGGTCCCGCCGTCGGAATGCTGCGCACATCCCGACCGGCTTTGAAATTGAAAGTCCGCACCGTCGAAAAAATCGGCGGTGCGGTCTCTGCGCATACGGAAACCGGAAGAATCCGGAAAAATCTGGCTGGAATCAGCTGCTGGCTGGAATCGGCTGAATTTGAGCAAGTGTTGGCAAAAGTTGGCAGAAATCGGCAGAAAGGGACGTTCCCATGTACGCAAATTCTCGGGAAAATGAAACCCAGGAAAAATTTGACGTCATCCGGACCAGACAGAATTCCGAATCATCTTCCGACAGTGTTTCCCATACCCCCCGAAGCGGTTTTCTTCACGCAGTCACCGATCTGCCATCTCGAGAGCTTTCGAATGATCTGACCAGCCGTTCCGAGCCAACTCCCCGCCCCGCCTCACATTCTGCCGGCCAGGACACCGCTTCCGCGCCGGATCCATCCCCAATACAAAACAGTGTGCTGAGTCCGTTCAATGAACAGAACGACGACTCGATCACGAAATCCCTCTCCCCGGTCATGGCGGAAGAGAAACTCATTTCATCGGCCCAGCCGAAAGGCGCAGAGATCCGGATCGACGGCGACATGCTGGAACTGGGCGTCGTTTTCGACGAGTACGAGCTGATCCGTTTTATCGGCGGCGGTGGAATGGGAAACGTCTGGCTCGCACAGGATTCCAATCTGAACCGTCTCGTGGCTCTGAAAGTACTGCATTCGGACAAAAGCATGAATCCGGAGGTCATTCAGCGATTCTATTCCGAGGCGCAAGTCGCTGCGATGCTCAACCATCCGAATATTTCGCAGATCTACGCATTCCGCGACCA
>CAZRGJ010000074.1:8713-10051 GCA_964599445.1 uncultured Planctomycetaceae bacterium
GACCATCGGGAATCCCGCCGAATGTTCCTCACCATGGAGTACGTTCGCGGTGAAAATCTCCGGGACCGCGTGAAAAATCACGGACCGATGAGCGTCTCCGAAACGATCCTCATCGCCCTGCAGACGGCCCACGCCCTCAATCACATGGCCAGACAGAATATCGTGCACCGCGATATTAAACCATCGAATATTCTCCTCACGCAAGAAGGAGAAGCCAAACTGATCGATCTCGGACTGGCCCGTATCTCGTATTCGGCACAGGACGGCGCGACGAGTTTTGAACACTACGTCCCCAACGACATTACCGCAAGCGGCGTGACGCTCGGTACATTTGACTACATTTCCCCCGAACAGGCACGAGATCCCCGAAATGTCGACACACGAAGCGACATTTACTCGCTGGGATGCACGCTCTTCTATCTCCTGACCGGGCATCCGCCGTTTCCTCAGGGGACGCCGCTTCAGAAACTTCTCCAGCATCAGAGCGACAATCCGATGGATGTTTCGCTTTCACGGATCGATGTGCCGGAGTCTCTCAACCGGATCCTGACCCGCACCATGATGAAAAATCCGGATGAACGCTACGCGCACCCGGAAGAACTCATCGCAGACCTGGAAATGGCGGCGCAGGAAGTCGGGATCCCGCTGAAAAACCGTCTTTTTACCTCTCCAATCGCGGAACCGTCTGCATTTTCCACCATTTCAGCCGGCAAAACGCTCCAGCTCCTTTTTGCTCAAATGTGCTGGATCGTTCCGATCCTGTTTTTCGGAGCGGGTCTCTGGTTCCTTGAGAAAACGTGGACTCCGCCTCTTTCCGATGCGGAACTTCCGCCTGCGCCGGGGATTCCGGTACGTGAAGCCTCTCCGAGTGTTCCACAGGCAGTTCCGGCAGACACACCCACGGCAAAGGCTCCGATTCCCCAGTCCGGAGAAAAGATCCCCTCATTGCCTGACGGATCGGGGATGCCGTCTGCTGGCGTCATCCCCACTGTATCCCCAGCTCCCAGTGCCGAAATACGTCCTGCCGCCGGACCAGCTTCTATGCCGCTGACTGCTCCGCCGATAGTCCCACAGTCTGTCCCTGCACCGGTGGATCATCCACAGGTTCCAGGAAACGGCACCGATCCGGGATCTGCCATTCCGGGAGCCTCGGCAGGCATTCCAAGTACGGAAGAACTCGAAAGATCGGGAAAAGATCCGGCTCCAGCGATTCTTCAGGATCCAGCTCAGCCCCATACGCCGCACTCCTCCGCGACGCCGGCGGCTGTTCCGAATATTCCAGCAACCGCACCGGAAACATTCCCTGCTGCGGCTCCGGATCCGCAACCCGGCACATTG
>CAZRGJ010000075.1:0-9998 GCA_964599445.1 uncultured Planctomycetaceae bacterium
ACATCGATCCGCAGTATCCCAACATTCCCTCGCAAAAATAGACCGGGCGGAAACATTGAGGCCGAAAAAGCCCAAACTCCTGCCGGATCTCTGCGAAACAGACAGAAAAATTCCAAACCGGAAGAGACCGAATGTCGGCAGAAAAGCAGGAACCGTTTTCAGGTAAAATTTACCCCCGTTCCCAACAGCAAAAAGAAACCGTACCTTGAACATATCCGAAAAAAAGAAGTCCCGACATTCCCCGCATGGAGTTCGTTGGGACTTTTTTTGTTAAATTTGGAAAAATTTTCCACTTTTTTTCCATATCGCGGGCAAAAAATGCCTCGAGAGACTTGAAGTGAATAAGAGACGTGATATAATGGGACATTGGACTGGATTTTTCAGAAAATAAACTGAAAGTTCCAGCATTTTCAACAAACAGATCCGCAAAGCCCCAGCATCCCAAACCGGATTCCCCCGCTTTCCCCTTTTTTTATTCATTCCTTTGCCGTTTTTTTTTGAAAAACGGAACGTTTGGAAAGTCGGAAACTGATCCGAATCGGAAATTCGGAAATGAGAGTCTGAGGCAGAAAAAATAAACCGGTCCCCATGTGCCGGAAATGAATGAATCATTAAATCAGGGAGCGTTCATGACTCGTACATTTTCTTTCTTTACGGTTTTAGTTTGCGCCTGCATGATGGCGCTCGTTTTGGGCTGCGGCGGCGACAAACCATCCAAATCGAAGAAAAAATCGAAACCAGCGGTCGAGCAGACGGAAGAGGTCAAGGCTCCGGAACCGGTGCAGGCTCCGGAACCGAAAAAAGAAAAAAAGAAGAAGAAAAAGGTAAAGAAGGAAGAGCCGGCAGAAGACGACCAGAGCTACCTTCCTCCGGAACTTCAGGTCCAGGAAAAAACGCTTCCTGCCGAAAGTGCTCAATGGACCGTCGAGGATTTCACGTACATTCGGACCCAGGAATCCGATCTTTTCGACCTTTCGATCAGCGAACTTGAAAAACGCTTGGCCAATCCGTCAGCGGCAGATGATGCGGCACGGATCCTGGCGCGTTTTGTCCGTTCGGTCGTTCCGGGTGCACTGGAACTTGAAGAAAAGCTCAAGGAGAATGAGAAAAATCTTCAGAATGCCATGAGCGACGAAGAACTTCAGGAAAGCCAGATGAACCGCAGTCAGGCACAGACGGTCGATTTCTTCATCCTGACTCAGGCACAGGTGCGTCAGGCAATGACGGCACTTGCCCGCAGTACGTCGGAAGTCGCGCAGCAGCAGACCATGGCATTTTTGGCGGGAACGCTCCTGACGGATGAAAACAAGACGGTGCTCAATGACGTGATCCAGGCATACGCCGACAAAGCACAGGAAGGCAAGATCTCGCCGGAAGAAGAAAGTATTCTGCTCTCTTTCCTCCTTACGCCGGAACTCGCCGTGGAAAAAGCCGCAGAATTCGCGGATGTGGAGGCTCCTGCACGGGCACCTTCCCAGGAAGGCAATCCTTCCGGAACGAATTCCCGAAATTCAGGTGCCCGCGGCAATCATCCGTCGATCCTTGTCGCGCCGGGGAAACGGATCCAGTTCAAATTCAGCGGCGGATCCGGAAATATGCCGGAATTTACGCCGGAAGATGTCCAGAAAGCCGTCCTCGCGAAATACTGCCCGCAGTCGAACGCACTTTTCCGTGCCCGAATCGCCCGGGAACTGCTTGGAAATACGGTCCTTGAGGCCGCGAATACGGAAGAGAAGCAGGCATTCCTTCTGAATGACGTCATGGATAAATTCCTGATGAAGAAGGATTTCGCGAACTGCATCGCGCAGCTTCTGATCTACCGTCAAGATGAGCAGGATCACCTGGATGATGCGTGGAACAAAACGCTGGAGGAGAATCTCTTCCTCAGCCATCAGACGCTGATGAAGACCCACTATTCGTTCCTGGAAGAAAAGGTCCTTGAAGAGTACCGCAGTGCGCTTCTTGCCAAACGGAATCGTCTTGAGGCGGAAGATAAAGCGCGTCAGGAAGCGGAAGAAAGTGCCTCGAAGACCTCGAATGAGCAGGTCTCGGTCTCATTGCTCAGCCGACGGGCTGCACAGGAAAAGAATCTTCCGAATCAGGGAGGAAATTCCGGCCGGACCGTCTCGGCATTTTCTCCGGCAGTGGAACTGCTGATGGCTCCGGAAATCGGCACTTCGCTGGCGAAAGAACTTTGGACGCCGGAAATGCGTTCGACGCTTTTCGAAAAAATGCAGGAGATCATGGATCCCTACGTCGCAGAAGCACTGAACAATATGCCGGAACCGGGAAGCAGGACCAAACCGCGTCTTCCCAATCTTCAGCGGGAAGACCTTCAGGCCGTTCAGATCTACCTGACGATCCCGTGTGTTGAAACGCGCAAAGAGCTTTTCCGCCTGCTCGACAATGCGTGGCTTTTGGGCCCCGAAGCATTCCGTACGTCGCTCTTTGACCGCGTCGAAACGGAACCGGGTTTCCTGATGGTCGTGAAGTCGCTGGACCGCCGCGCACTGCCGAAAGAAAAGGCAAAACCGAAGCGTCAGCCTACCAACCGCAAGCGGCCGAACGTGAAAAAAGAGCCGTCTGCCGGTGAACTGATGCGCGAACAGCGTCTGCAGACGGGAGCAGCCTGGCAGGAACAGGCATACAAAATGGTGTGCCAGTGGTGCTGGAACTACTCGCTCGCTGCGGAAAATCAGCGCAAGCTCGCCTCTGCCGCACGGATCCTGGACCGCAATGCGCCGAAACAGGCGGCTCCGAAACTTCCGGAAGCACTGGCGGAACGTTTCCCGCTGCCTCCGGAAAGCAAAGTCGTCGCATTCTACACGAATTCCGATCCGAAAATGGACGGCATTTCCGAGAAAAGCGGCCTGAACGTAACGTTTTTTGAAGTGGAATGCACAGCCGCGATGCCGCGTCTGTTCAGCATGTTCCGCTCCAGGAACTCCCGTCTTCAGGAACGCGGAATGCCAGGCAAAGTCACCGGACAGAATACCGTCCTGAACGGCTACTGGCTTGAACGCTTTGAGCTGAATGATGAAACGGGCCGTCAGGAGTCTCTCGATATTCTGATCACGCCGCAGCATCAGTCCGAAAATGCGCGTCCCATGGGCGTAAACGAACCTGAAGTCAAAAAAGGACCGGCAGACTATCGGATCTACGTCCTCCTCATGGAGATGGACGACCTGACCGGAGAGCACAAGCCGAACTTTGAGGACGAGGAAGAATCTGAAGACCGGGACGGCGATGAGTACGATTCGGAAGATCCCAAAATGTCCGACGAAGAATACGAAGAGTAAACCGCAGATCCTGGAGCCTCAATGAAGCAGATCGCCCGTTTCATTTTTGCGCTTGCCGTTTTGCCGGCTCTCGTATTCTACTGGATGCTGCGTCTGCTTCTTCCGAAGCAGCGGGCATTCTCGGATCTGACCCAATGTCTGGCACTTGTGCCGGGCATTGGGGGTGAGTACCTTCGGCTTGCATTTTTCCGCCGGGCACTTCCGTACTGCGGACAGAATGCGTGCATTGGATTCGGGACGCTCTTCTCGCATCCAGAGGCACAGATCGGCGAAAATGTGTACGTGGGTCCGTACTGTATCCTTGGGGACGTCACGCTGGAAAAGGACGTCCTGCTGGCCAGCGGTGTATCGATCGCCAACGGCACGAACCAGCATTTTTTTGAACGCACGGACATTCCGATCCGCCTTCAGGGGGGAGAATTTCCGCGCATCACGATCGGCGAAGACTCCTGGATCGGGGAGCGTGCCGTCGTTCTGGCCAATGTCGGCCGCCATTGTGTCATCGGTGCAGGCGCATTGGTCCTGGATTCGATTCCGGACTACGCCATCGCGGTCGGTGTTCCTGCAAAAATCGTCAAGTTCCGTCAAAACCCAACGGCCGAGACGGAATCTTTTACCCAAAATCATTCACCATCAGCCATTCATCACCAATCCTAACCACTCAACTTAAGGACCTTTGATCCTGCCATGAGCGCAATTTTTGGTACCGTTTACCGCCGCGGAAACGCATTTCGACCTGCAGAACTTTCAACACTTCAGAGCATGGGAGCCGTCCTGACTCATCGGGGAAAGAACGGAGACGCTTTTTTTGTCAGGGAAAATCTGGGCATGGGAGCCTGCCTGTGGGCGGAAACGGTTTTTGAAGAGGCGGATTCTCCGATCGAGTACCGTCTCGGCGGGAAAACGCTCATCGTGCTGCTCGACGGCGAGATCTACAATTCGGTAGAACTGCGCGAGGAGCTGGACGACCTTGGTCTGGAGCTTCAGACGGAAGAAGACACGGAGCTTCTGGCGTTTCTTTATGCGGAATATGGTCTGGAGCGTCTGCTTCCGAGGCTGCGCGGAAAATTTGCGGCCGCGATCCTGGATCTTTCGGAAAATGCACTCTATTTTGTCCGCGACCCGCTGGGCCAGAAACCGCTCTACTACTATCAGGACGGCGAAAAACTGCTTTTTGCCTCAGAGATCAAAGGGATCCTGGCTCACGAAAACGTAAACCGGGAGATCCTTCCGACGGCAGTGGAAGATTACTTCATCATGGGCTGCGTTCCTGGGGAACGTTCGATCTACCGCCGCATTCGCAAAGTGATGCACGGAAGCTGGATGAAATTTCAGCTTCGGGAAGACGGTTCCGCAGAACCTCAGGGGCCCTTCCGGTACTGGAGATTTACGCCGCAGACGAACGAAGACGTGACGGAAGAAGAGTGGCTGGATCGGATCCGCGAGCAGCTGGAAGAGACCATTTCGATGATGAAGGGGGAGATTCCCGGTGCCGGCGCATTTCTCAGCGGCGGTCTGGATTCGAGCATCGTCGTGGCGATCCAGAGCCGGTACGGATGCGAGCAGATCCCGACGTTTTCGATCGGCTTTCAGGAAAACGCATTTAACGAGCTGAACTTTGCGGAAGCGATCTCGGACCGTTTCGGCACCGATATGTACGAGGAGATCGTGGAACCGGACGCGGTTGAAGAGCTGAAAAATCTCGTGGAATGCTATGATGAGCCGTACTCGGATCCGTCTGCATTGCCGACGCTTCTGGTATCGCGGCTGGCGGCGCATCATGTTTCGATCGTTTTCTCCGGAGACGGCGGCGATGAGTGTTTTGCCGGATACGCGCGTCAGATCCACGATATGAAGGAGGACATGCTCCGAAGTCTGATGCCCGGATTTCTGCGCAGGATGATTTTTGGTCCGCTGGGACTCATTTATCCGAAAATGGACTTCATGCCGCGGATATTCCGGTTGAAAACCGCATTTCGCAATCTTTCGATGTCGGCAGGCGATGCGTACGCCAACTCGCTTTCATTCTGCCGGAATCCGCTTCGGCAGAAACTTCTGGCACCGCTTTACCGGACGCAGGATTTCGTTCCGTCGGACATTGGGAAACAGTTTTCCGACGCATTCGCACTGGCCGGCGGACACGATACGCTTTTGGGGATGCAGATGGCGGAGATTTCCGTCGCGCTTCCTGAAGCGATGGTCAAAGTGGACCGGGCCTCGATGATGTGCGGTCTGGAAGTCCGTTCTCCGTTCCTCGACACGAAAGTGCTTGAACTGGCAGGGCAGATCCCGTCGGAATTCAAGATCCGCGAAGGTCTTGGAAAGTGGATCCTCCGCAAATCTTTTGAGCCGCAGTTCCCAATGAAGCTGAAAAGCCGTCCGAAGCAGGGTTTTGAGCTTCCGACGGACGCCTGGCTGCGCGGTCCGCTGAAAGAGATCTTCCGCGAGGAGGTGCTTGGGAAAAACTCCCGTATCTCGCAGTGGGTCGACATCAACTACGCGAAAAAGCTCTACCGCGACCATGCGCAGGGGATCGGGAGCTACGGCGGGACTCTCTGGTCGCTGCTCTTTTTGGAAAAATGGGCGGAACGCTGGCTTGACTGAGGAAGCTCCATGCGGAGTCCCGTCTTGTTTCCGCCTGGATCCGCCTGAAACACTTTCCCAGTCCTCCGGTTGCCCGGCAAATTCCAAGATCCCGAGAGTTTTTGGAACGTCTGGAATCCTTTTTATTTCCCTATTCTGCCAGCATGAACGAAAAAGTAAAAGTTGAGATCCTGGACCATGACGACCCGCGCAGCCGCGGAGGTTCCGGACCGGAATTCTCTCAGGAACCGTTCGGGAATGATTTTCATTCTGCGGAAACTTTTCGGAAATTTTATTCTGCGGGATCGTTTTCCGGCCGGCGCCCATCCTCGACATTTTTTTTCCTGCCGGGCTGTACGGGAATGCTCTGTCTTGCTCTGCTCTTTGTTCTGGCAGGCGCGGCGATCCTCATTCTGCTGCCGATCCTGATCCTTTTCTGGATCCTGTTTTCGTTCTTCCGATCCTGGGGACTTTCCTCCAGAAGCGGAGTTTCCGGCAATTTCCCAAATACAGGAAACTCTGGAGCTTCAGGCCCATCTGGAAACTCTGGAGATCCGCCTCTCTTCATCCAGGTTTTCCATTCCGAGAGCTGGAAAAGGTAAGCTGGCAGTCTCTGTCCAGCAGGCTTAAGTGCCTCGGTTTCATTTTCTTCGCTGCGTCTGAATCTGCGTCTGAATCGGCATTCGGAAAATTTCTCCATTCCGCTTTCCATGCACAGAAAGAAAAGAGATCTACGGTTCCGGAAGTCCTTCCAATGGGCATTTCGGCAGATCAGGACCATTTTGCGGGCGGAATTTTGGAAAATTTGGAGAAGCAAAACAAAATCTGTGCCGGACTCCTTGACTTTTCTTTCTCTTTTTGCTAAAATGAAGTTCATGAAAATTTGATTTTTCCCATCATTTAACCCAAACGGAAACAAACCATGAAAAAATACGGATTTGCTATCATCGGCTGCGGAATGATCTCCAATTTCCACGCAAAAGCGATCGAATCTCTCGAAAACGCCAAGCTGGTCGCCTGCTACGACGTCTTCAAAGCCTCGGCCGAACGTCTTGCGGAACAGACCGGATGCCGTGCGTACGATGATCTGGACGCGATGCTGGCGGATCCGGAAGTCGAGATCGTGACCATCGGCACGCCGAGCGGAGCGCATCTTGAACCAGCTCTTGCTGCTGCGAAAGCCGGGAAGCACCTCATCGTCGAGAAACCGCTTGAAATCACGCTGGAACGCTGCGATCAGATCATCGCCGCGTGCAAGGAGAAGAACGTCAAACTCGCGACCGTCTTCCACAGCCGATTCCATGACTCGAGCGTCACGCTGAAAAACGCGATCGATTCCGGCCGATTCGGCAAACTGACCGTCGGGGACACTTACGTGAAATGGTTCCGCACCCAGCAGTACTACGACAGCGGGGCGTGGCGCGGAACGTGGGCACTGGACGGAGGCGGTGCGCTCATGAATCAGGCGATCCACAGCGTGGATCTCCTCACGTGGCTGATGGGCCCGGTCGTTGAGATCCGCTCGATCATCGACTGCCTCGATCATGAACGCATCGAAGTCGAAGATACGGCCGTCGCGTCCCTGCGTTTCGCCAACGGTGCGCTCGGCGTCATTGAAGCCAGCACCGCGATCTATCCCGGCTATCTGAAAAAAGTGGAGATCCACGGCTCGAAAGGCTCTGCGACGATCGAAGAAGAAGACATCGTGCGCTGGGATTTCGCGGAAGAAGCCCCGGAAGATGCGAAAGTGAAGGAAGAAATGGCTAACTCCAAAAGTTCGGGCGGCGGTGCGGCAGATCCGTCCGCGATCAGTTTCAAAGGACACGCCAAACTTTTTGCCGACATGATCCGCGCCATCGAGACCGACACGGAACCGAAAGTCAACGGTCCGGAAGGCCGACGCTCTGTCGAGATCATCCTCGGCATCTACGCCGCGGCGGAATCCGGCCAGGCCGTCCAGCTTCCGCTCTCCAAAGATCCGGAACTGAAGTGCAAGGCCGACAAGTGCGTCAAGAAAGCGTAACCGTCTGCCGTACGCCTGGTCTTTAAAACCGGAAGTTCGCGTCCCGCACATTATCCTCTTGCCGGACCGGCTTCCAAATACCGGACGCTCGCCTCTCCATCTTCAATTCCAGAGGCTCAAAATGGAGAGACGAGTCCTTAAAATGACACGATCCTCCCACAAAACGCACGATTATTCCGCTTGTATGCATTGCATCGGCAAAGAAATCGTTTCCGTGGGAAAAAAGGGGCAAAAACGGTCAATATCTGCCCGGATCCTGCCCGATAAATCTAGAAATAGATGACAGAAGAAGCGCGTTAATGTTTTTTCGCGCGGTTGGATTTAACATAAAATTCGCAATCCGAATTTCATTGGGAGAGAAACCATGTCCCGTATTTTCACCTCGGCTCTCAGTCTGCTTCTTGTTCTGGCACTCAGCACGTTTGCCATGGCGGACAATGCGGCCAAAGAAGCCAAAGCCAAAGTTCGTGATCTCGCCAAAAATGCGCAGATGGTGAAACTCAGCGACAAAGCACTCGACGGTGCCGCTGAAGTCGATCTTTTCAAAGCGATCGAAGATGACCAGATCGAAGTGGGCGTCATTCAGGGCGCGATGAAAGGCGGCAAGCTCTTCATCAAAAACAAAACGGACAAACCGTTGAGCGTCCGCATCCCCAAAGCCTTCGGCACTCGCCCCGTCATGGGTCAGGATATGGGCATGGGCGGCGGCGGAAACCAGCTCATGGGCGGTAACGGCATGGGCATGGGCGGCGGTATGGGCATGGGCGGCGGCATGGGCGGCTTCCAGAACATTCCGGCTGAAAAAGTCACGGCCGTCAAATACCAGTCTGTTTGCCTTGAGTACGGAAAACCGGAACCGAATGCAAACATCGCCTACGAGATCTGCCCGATCGAAGAATGCACGCAGAAACCGGAAGTCATTTACCTCGTCGAGTCTCTTGACTCGGTCGACCTTCGCAGTGCGCAATTCGCAGCATGGCACATGAACAGCGGAACGCCGGTCGAGCATCTCGCGACGGAAACGGTCCTTCACGCCAACGGTGTTCGTTCAACGAACTTCTCCCGTCAGGAAGTGCAGCAGGGGCTCCAGCTCATCCAGATGTCCCGCGCCGCGACGGCTGAAAAGATCCAGGTCGAAACCTCTTCCTCTTCGACTGGATATTGAAAACCGCTCTAAAGGTCGGAAACTCACACAAAACGGGTACTTCAAGTGCCCGTTTTTTTGTCTACATCTTACTGCGAGATCCGCCAAGACCGCCAGCGAAACGCGAACTTGAAACACGAAATTCACGAAATTTGCGGAATGACTCAAAATTTCATCGAAAGACGCGGTGCGTTCGAAGTGATCCAAAATCGGTTTTTTCGCTTTTCCACTTTTTCATCTCAAATTTCTTTTCTTATGAAGATATTTTCTCAAAGATCCGATAGATCGTTTGATCCTGACCATTATTTTGCGAGGTATTCATGCCCTTTTACTTTGTTGAAATTCAAGAAACCCTATCCGCCGTCATTCGGTGCGAAGCTGCCAATGAACAGGACGCTCTCCGTACCATCCGCCAAATGTACCGAGAAGAACAAATTCAGCTTACCGCTGAAAACCTTACCGACGTTGATTTTCAAATTCTGTCAGGAGATGAAAGGAAGATTAATGAGTAACTCTCACATCAATCCCGAACCGCGCCCATTCATCAAGTGGGCCGGCGGCAAACGCGCTTTGTTGGGTGAAATCGAAGTGCAGATCCGCCAACTTCTGACAGACAGACAGTCAGTCAGTCAGTCAGTCACCTGAATTAACGGACGATTTTCTTTATATCGAGCCGTTCGTAGGAGGCGGAGCGGTTCTGTTTGGAGTTCTAAGTCACTTTCCCAATCTGTCCCGCGCAATCATCAACGACATCAATCCGGAATTGATCCATACCTGGCGACAGATCCAGACAGACGTTGACGCACTGATCGAGTGTCTTTCTAAAATGGAAGACGAGTATACCTCTTTGGAAGCAACTGCCCGGAAAGAATACCTTCTGCGTCAGCGGGACCTGTTCAACACACGCCGCGAATGCGTCGCACAGAATGCAGCTCTCCTTATTTTACTG
>CAZRGJ010000076.1:0-9983 GCA_964599445.1 uncultured Planctomycetaceae bacterium
CGCCACAGCTTCCGGCACCGCCACAGCTTCCGGCACCGCCACAGCTTCCGGCACCGCCACAGCTTCCGGCACCCCAGAAGCATTTGCGCTTGTTCAAGCAGCGACTTCGCCATCAGTCTGCGGACTTCTTCAGTCTGACCTTCCGTTTTGAGACGATTTAACGTTATCGTGAAGTTTTCAATGTGCTTCTGAACGTTCTCGTGCGTATCATCATTCGTATTATACGGGATATTCATCGCGCCGGCCTGATTCGCGAGCTGAACCGCTTTTGCAACGTCACCTTCCGAAAGAGCGATACGGGCATCAACAATCAAAAGATTACGCTTTCCAATGACTTGGTGATCCGACAGATCCATGTTTACATTCGCAGTACCAACGTTTACCGCTGAAACTTCTTTAGAATTTGCAGGCGGGTCATAAACAGGACATTCCTCCTGCCGATATTCATTCCTACCAACAGGATCATTTACAGCGGATGGACTGTAAACGGGAGTATCTGCCTCATTGCGGCCCACTTCTTCAATATGCGCGACAGGTTCTTCACGCTCCTTACTCTCATAAATCGAAACCTCGAGATCTTCCTGAAACTCAGGACTTTCCTCAACAACATAAACCGTTTCCTCTGTTTCCGTTTGCGGCTCAGGAACATAGGTTCCCGCAAAAAAACGCCGGTCAAACGTGATTTTGGCAACCATGAACAATTCATCATCATTACTGTGAGTTACCCAAAATTCATCGATTCCGGCGGCAACGTCACGGTAACGTTCACACATTGCGTTATCAACGACGGTTTCCATACCTGAAACCGGCTCGATTCCGAATAATGAAAATAGATCCGACGTATCCTCTATTCCTAAACGATCAGGCGAAACTTCACTGCCGTAGCAGCTGACGCGAACGACCTGACCATAGATCATCATGAATTCCCATCGCAGATCTTTTATTTTATAGGTATAGGTGACAGTTGGATAGGAATATGACGCAATTTTATAATTCCAATGCTCAACATCCTGCGGCATGCCCAATTTCTGCTCTAATGCAGTTCTTGAAATTAAATTGAATTCACTTACATTCAAAAGAACAGGCTGCCTGACAAATGAATTTTCAGAATGGCATATTGCCGAATGGCCAGGTCCAGGCAATTCGTTTTTTTCCGATTTGCCCGACAGTACACCGATAATCATCATTATCAACAACACTCCTCCGCATCCTAAAAGTATTCCAGGAATGTCTTTACACTCCAATTCCGATACGGGTTCGGAGTTTCTAAATTCCATATTTGGGAAGATCACCTTCTCCGATTCAGTTTCTTCTGGCAAAGAATGCGTTGATACGATATTATTCGCAGGTTCATAAATCACATCATCATTTACAGGTTCATACAGTACATTGACAACCTCTTCACCTGCCTTTTGCTTGATACATTTCAACGCAGAAACGATCTGATCGGCTTTTTTCAACGTATCTCGGCAGAATGAAGAATTTTTTTGCTATTCCAACAATTGAAACGAATGTATACAGGCTCCATTCCGAAATGTTGAAATGTGAGCTTAATCGAAATTGCTTCTAAAATCGTATCTATCTTCCGGATATCCAATATTGACACCAGTTTTTCACGACTTTTTGAGTGTTCCTGATATACGATCTCTACATCTGCCAGATCAGAAAAATTATAAAGAACCGGTTGCTGATTTACTTGGAATTTTCTGCGGGCCTCATCAATTTCAATTCTGCGTTTAAAAGCCGGATATGCCCACGAAACCTCGAAAGTGTTCATATGCCTCTTTCCCGTTTTACGCTCCGAAAGCAAGGCATTTACCCGCTTTTTAATAAGCTCCTGTGGGGTAGTCAGTGCATTACAGCCAATATGCCCTTTACACGCATTACAAATATATGTATTCGCGCCGCAAGACCAGGCCCAGAATGTCTCTTTACCGCAAAGGCAGCACTTACGTAAATTCCAAAACATCGTAAACTTTCTCAATCATCAATTTAACAAATGAAAATTCTATAATACGTGTATTGCATCTATTTACTTTTTGTTTGTCAATACAAAAATACAGATAACTATTAGATGGGATTTCTTTTTATTTACATTCAAAAAACGTAATTTTAGCAAAAGCAGACCCAAATTTCAATTTTTTGCGTATTTATTCCGATACCCCTTCTTGACAGATGGATTGAAATTCGGTAATCTGTTAAGGAAAGACGTATTTTGATTTCAATTTGGGGAAACTTTTCCTGAAATTTCGATTTGGGAGTAAATGAATGAGCGCACCGCAATCCATGCACAGTAAGCCATTCCAAAACAAGATCATTTACCTTGGTTTCATCATCGTACTGCTGATCCCGATCTACTGGCTCGGCAACACGGCCAACGGCTTTCTTGAACGGAAACGGACGCCGGACGCCAACATTGAGGACCTCGGAAACGACCTCGGAAAAAATCTTGACGGCGAGATCAACATGGCGGCGGAAACGATCCGGCTGGGGACCTTTGGTCTGGACGGCGTCGCGCAGATGCTCCTCTGGCAGAAAGCAGACGAATACAAAAAGAAAAAGGACTGGACCAAACTCGCCGCAACGCTCAACCAGCTTATCATGCTGAATCCGCATCTGGAAAGCGTCTGGCGTTTCCAGGGCTGGAACCTCGCGTACAATGTCTCGGTCGAACACGACAATTACGAGGAACGCTACTTCTGGGTCAAGAAAGGGATCAAATTCCTGGAACGCGGCACGGAATACAATCCGCGCTCCATCCGCGTCACGTGGGACGTCGGGTGGACGACCTCACAGAAGATCAGCAAGTCGGACGAACGCGTCTTTTTCCGACGTCTGTACCGCGACGATAAAGACCCGAACATCACCGACCCGCCGATCCGCATGAGCCGCCGCGACAGCTGGCTTGTCGGCAAGTGGTGGTACAAGCAGGCGGAATCCCTCCACGTGGAAAAAGGCGTGGACCTGGAGACCATCAGTCCGACGCTCTTCTTCTCCTACGCTCCGCTCGCGCAGGCCTACTATGCCGACAATCTGGAACAGGACGGAAACTTCATTTACGCAGGAAGCGCGTCCGGAAACGCCGGCGGTGCATCGGACGGTGCGCAGATGGCGTGGAACCAGTTCAACAGTGAATGGAAGGGATTCGGCGAACTCTCGCTCAACTCCGCCTTCGGGGAACCGATGAAGCTCATCGAGCAGGAGATGCAGGAAGAGCTGGCTGAAGCGAAGCGGAAGGAACTCGACGCACTGGATCCCGGACGGTACGAGTATCTGGTGAACATCAAACGCGCCCGCCTGACACAGGAAGAACGCAATGCGCTGAACATTCCGCTCGAGGCACGTTCTGCAGATGTCCAGAATATCGCAAGTGCCGCAGAAGAGAAGATCAAAGTGTCCAACGACGAATGGGCACAGAATCTTCCGATGGAAAAACGGCAGAAAGGTCAGCAGCTCGCGAAAGAGCTGGATGCCGCGAACAACCAGGCGAAACTCATTCGGCGTTACCGCCTGATCGTGAACTACCAGTACTGGGACCTGCGCGGTGAGCTGGAAAAACTTCCTTCCATCATCGAAGCAAGAAAACTCGCCTACGAGGCGGACAAACTGTACGAAAACAACGAACTGCGGGAAGCCGTCTCGAACTACGACCGGGCGTTCGCGCTCTGGGTGGAAGTCATCAACAGCGAGGAGCGGTTCAAGAATATTCTGCAGGAAGACCTTTTCGCTTCCGATCTGCGTTCCATGTACGACAAATACGTCCTGATCCGCACCCAGGACGACCCGAATCTGCGTGAAGAAGACATTCGCCGGACCTTCCCGATGAAGAAGGTACTGGAAACGGCTCCCACAGATGACGGGGAAGTGGAAAAGATGCGCCTGCGCCGGGAACACAATATGAAACAGGGCGGCTATATGCCGGGCAAATTCATTTGAGTGCCGTTCCTGAACGGAATACCTTCTTTCAAAGTATTCCCAAACAAAAAACAGTATCCAAAGAAAAGGGGAGGAGCCGCAAACGCTTTCCCCTTTTTCTTTTTGAAAAAACAATCGCAAGAGCAAAACTTTAGCTCTTTTTTTCAGAGAATCAAAATTTCCGCAAAAACAGGACCCCACAGCCCATACAAACCAAACAAACAGCCTATCTTTACGTAAATATTTTTTAAATTTCAATTCTTCCGGACTTCGATTCCTTGACTTTAAGCAGGAAACCAGATATAATTCAGTGTGTGTTTCGCAAGGATTCGCGAGGCACATTTTCATTCAAAGTTTCCAGGGAGGCTTTATGTTTTCTGCACTCACAGCACTGATTTTTTATGCAGCGTCCTTGACGATCCAGGAAGGGATCGCCTCGGCCGCCGCACCATCGATCGAGGTCCCTGCGGTCGAATCGTCCGAACATTTAAAAAATTACGATCCCCAGTCTACCAGGGCTGCGAACCAGATCGCAGCGATCCTGCGCAATGGAAAATCACACGAGAAGCGCGGAGATCTTGGCAGTGCACTTCAGTGCTACAAATCGGGCTACAAACAGTTTCCCGGCTCCAATTCGATCCAGCAGAATCTCAGCCGGATGAAGGTTTTGTGCGACATCCAGAAACGCTATGCGTCCAAGGATCACCAAAACATCATCAGGAATATGGATCCGGAAGAGTTTCGCCTTTTCGTAGCCAGCTTCTTTGATCTCTTCTGCAGCAATTATTGCTGTGAGCTTGCTCCGTCCGAGATCTTTCAGCGGCAGCTCGCCTGTATCGACATTGCGCTGAACTCCCGGGATTTTCGTTCTGAGATCATTCCGGAGTATTCCACGGAGCAGATCCGCGAATTTCGCCGGGCCATTCGGAACCAAAAGGTCCAGACGCATGATGAGCTTATCGCGGCCAATCTGGAACTCGGAGAACTTTTTGAAAAGCATTTCCATGAAAATGGAGCCATTCTGGTCGTGGAAGGAATGTTCAGTTTCATTGCCAGTCTGGACACCTATTCGGAAGTCCTTCTTCCCATCCAGCACAAGGATCAGCTCGCGGACATCCATGGAAAGGTCGTCGGCATTGGAGTCGAGCTCTCAACGGCTGCGGGAAAAACGGTCGTTAAGCGTCTGTTCCCCAATTCGCCGGCGGCGCTTGCAGGGATCCAGCGTCTCGATACGATCACGCACATCAACGATACTCCGATCAGCGGCAAACAGAAGGTTCAGCTCTCCGAGATGCTTTGCGGTACGGAAGGATCGTCGGTCCAGCTTACTCTGGAACGCAGAAATGGAGAGACATACACCGTGAAACTTCTGCGGCGTCACGTAACCTGCCCAAGTGTTTCGTGCGCCCAGCTTCTCTCCGACACTTCCAAAGGTTCCCGGATCGGGTACCTCCATCTGGAAAAATTTCAGACGAATACTCCGGATGAAATGGAAGATTACCTCAAAACGTTTCTCCAGAAAGGAGCGGCCGGTCTGATCATTGACCTGCGCGGGAATCCCGGAGGGACCGTTACGTCTGCCATCGATGCAGCCAACCTTTTCCTGAATAAAGGGGTCATTCTGAATACGCGCAATCGAACCAATCCTTTATTGCAGCACAAAGCGGACCCGACCAAATACTACGGCCTGCCGCTGGTCATCCTGGTCGATAATGAAAGCGCAAGTGCTGCTGAGATCTTTGCCGCTGCGATCAAGGACAATAAACGGGGACTTCTGGTCGGAAAACAGACTTTCGGGAAATGGGTGATCCAGACGCTGCTTTCGATCCCGAATTCACAGTTTCACATGAAGCTCACGACCAGCCGGTTTTATTCGCCGAATGAGCACCAGTACAATCATGTCGGCATTGAACCGGATTATGAGATCCATCAGGCAGGGAAACCGATCTTCAAGGAGAATCTGGACTTTCAGGGGAATTTCTCCTCGGGACATTCCCATACTTCCCAGCTGCTGATCCAGGATCCGACCCTGATGAGGGCAGCCTCACTCCTTTTGGGATCCGCGCATCCTTAATTACCCCATACCCCTCCTGAAAAAGACGGTCCGCTCGCTGCGTTCCGTCTTTTTTTATGGTTCAGACTGCCGGAGAGCGGTCGGGAACGCCTCCCTCACGTTCCATTCTTCTCTTTTTTATTCTTCATTCAGAAGAAGTTTTTCCTTCCGTTCCTTTTTTCTTTGCCAGTACTTGGTCCAGAGATGCGGGATCAAAAGCCGAAGAGGCATTCTGAGAAAATGGGAACGAACGTAGAGACAGAAACGCGCAAAAGAGGAACAGCGGGTCTCATCCCCGGAGATCTCCGGTTCCATCGAAAGCGGAACAAAAAGCCGCATGAGATTCCGCGGTACAAAACTCCCGCGAAAAGGCCGAATGCTGCGAAGAAATGTTTCCGGAAACGGTGTCCCGAGAAGGAGTCGGCAGAATGTCACGGAATGGTACAGCGGGCGGGTCAGGCGAAGCTGACGGGCACGGTCGAGCAGTTTTTCCAGAAAATCCGGATCCTGTTTCGAAAAATGGCGAAACATGGAATCCAGATCCAGAAGATCTCTCGCACAGTTCTCCAGTTCACCATCCTGAAAAAGGTGGACCGTACTGTGAAGGAGCATATCGCGGGGACTCAGAATGTAGAGATCATCGCGAAGGTGCACGATCTCTTCGAACAGCAGAGCGGCATCGACCGTCAGTTTCCCGGTCCGCGGCAGGATCGTATGGTGGACATCCAGCGTCGTTCTGCGGTCAAGATGGACCATCGGCGGGATCTCATGCATCCAGTCGCGGTAGAAATGTTCGTCGTATTCCGATTTTTTTTCCGGGATCCATCCCGCTACCGTCAGCGCAGCTTCGACCTGCGGAAGTGTTTCCAGCGGCGTCAGAATATCGACGTCGACCGAAACTCTCCCTCTTCCCCACGGCAGATCCGCAGCCTGGTAGGCCGCACCTTTGAGAAGTACGATCGGGATCTCCGTCTTTTTCGCCGTTTCCACATGGCATTTCCCGAAAAGCGCGCGCCGAATGCACTCGATCTCCCAAAGCGACTGCCTCCGTCCCCGCTGAGCCTTGACTTCTGCAGACTGGAGCATCCAGCGTCCCTTTTCCGGCACGAACTCCGAGAGTCCGTTCTCCCGAATGAAAACCGCCAGCGTTCCCATCAGTCTCGCAGCTCTCGCAAGCTGGAAAAGCCGCTCCCATTCCCGAAACGTCCACGTCCGGGCCTGCGCAGGATCACGAAAGAATGGCAAAATAAACATGAAATGCCCGCTCCCCGGAATGCATCTCGCACTCCCTGCTGAAAAAAGCCCCCGAAAAACGGAGGCTGACCCATTTCAAATTCCGCCGTGAGGGAAAACGCCTCTTTCAGGACGTCTTCCCATCACGTACATTTTACGAGATACGGCACACTCAGATGGCGTTTCCGATCTTGCGGGCACGCGTCGGATGGTCGAGGTCGATACCGAGCGAGACACCGACCTGGATCAGGAGATTCCAGCCGGCCATGAGCTGAACGCACGGATCCAGCAGACCAACGGACGGGATCTGGATCGTCGGGAAAATGGTCGGTTTAGAGGAGATCGCGATGATGTTCACGCCGATGCGCTCCACGAGCAGTTCCTGCATCTTCGCCATTTCGGATTCGTAGGGTTCGATGACGATGATCGTTTCGCCTTCGTTCATGACTTCTTCGATACCGTGCAGGAGGTAGGTACCTTCGAGATAGTCGCTCTTCTTGCGGGTGATCTCGTTCGTCTTCAGACGCAGTTCTTCCGCGACGCCGTTATTGCGGCCTGCGAAGTAAATGATCGGGGAATTGGCGACTTTTGCGATGATCTCCGGATCGATCTCAACCGCCATGGCCTTCTCCGCAGCTTCGGCAGCCGCTTCGACCTGGAAATCGCAACCGTAGATGTTCTTCAGGATGGACAGATAGACCAGACCGCTTTCCACGACGCTTTTCGTGGCGGCGACGGCATCTTCCTTGCCGCAGGACAGAATGATCGATTCATTGGAGGCTTCGATGATCTTCGTTCCGGCATTCGCCGTCATGGAGAAACGTTTCTGATGGTTCTGTTCCGCCAGATTGTTGAGCAGCATCACGATCTCTTTCGTCATCCCGCTGTTCGAAACGCCGAAGACCGCCCAGTCTTTCAGATCATACTCACGCGCCTGGATGCTTCCGTCGGTCGCCATGGAGATCTCGGAACCGAGTTTCAGTGCGGTGTAGATCATATTTTTCGCCGGGAAAATACGGCTGGAACCTTCCCCCGTCATGAAGAAACGGCCGGCTTCCTTGATGGCTTTGGCCATGTTCGCCGTCTGGGTCCAATCAAACTTGCGGATGATGTCCGGCGTCTCAAGCATTTCTTTAACAAGCGCGAACGAGCTGTATTTGCTGTCAGTCAGATTCATGAAAAATCCCCTTTTATGAAAAATTTCCTGAAATTTAAGTGGAAAAATATGGAAAACGGTCTATAATGAAACAAATGGATGTTTTCCAAAACACACAGGACCTTATTTTAGTCCAAATGTGAAAATTTTTCAAGAGGGAGTACCGACTTTCTCTCCAAAATTGCGTTTTTTCCTGAATAAATTTAACCTTTTTGCAGAAAATTTTATTTTCATGAGCATTCTGAATGAATTTCAAAAACGTTTCCTGATCCTCCGCGACTCTTCCAAAAGCCGGGAAAAACGGCTCTTTGCGTTTCTGGAACTTCTTTGCGCACCGCTGAGTTTCCTGACGCTCTTCGTTTTTTTGCCCGCCATGATCCTTTCCCGACGCTGCGAAGCACTGGATCCGCTCCTTTTGGCGAGACTGGATCTGGTCCTGCGCGTTCTGCTGGCGGCCTCCGTCGGATACCTGACGAACTTCATCGCGCTCGAAATGATCTTCAAGCCGTTTCAGCCGACGAACTCCCATCCGCTCTCCATTCTGACGCTCGGATACTGGAAACAGGGACTCGTTCCCCGAAATAAAGACCAGCTCGGCGAGGAGATCGGAAAACAGGTCGAAGAAAAACTGCTCGATACGAAAGAGGTCGCCGGCGATCTGTGCACCGCGATCCTGGAGATCCTTCAGTCCCCCCGGACTCTGGAGACCGCGAAAGGCCAAATGCGCGAGATCCTCAAGACCCATGATGCCCGGATCTCGGAATTTCTCATCCCGCAGATCGAAGATTCCCTCGCACAGACGGTCCGTCAGCTCCTTAATGAAGAAAATCTGCGCTCCTTCTGGCAGGAAGTCATCGCGCCGCGTCTGAATTCCAACGAGATCCGGCAGTTGGCGGCTCAGAAACTCGCGGACAAACTGCGGGAAAAAACGCCCCAATTCATGGAAACGCTTCGGGAAATGGTACGCGACTACGTCATGTCGTTCCTTCAGAGAAATCCGCTTCTCGGCGGCTTTGGACTCGCAGAAAAAATGGCGGAAGGATTCGTTTCCTTCGTCGATTGGGTGGAAGTCGGAAACAAAATCGAAGAAAGACTCTGCTCTCCCTCAACGGTCGACACGCTGGGTGAGGAACTCGTGAGTCTGGGCGGTGAACTGCAAAAGTGGTTCCAGTCCCCGGAATCGGCATCGCGGATCGAAGGGTTTCAGAACATCGCGCAGGAACGGTTCCGTCTCTTCATGAAGCAGTACCTGCAGGAAAATCTTCCCCGCTGGGTCGAACAGATCCTCGAATCACCGCAGCTCTGGCAGTGGATCGATTCGGAGATCCTTCCCAAAGCGCAGGAAGCCGTGAAAGTCTGGCTTCAGAACGAAGGACAGGATCTCATCGCGGAACGGCTCCATCTTGCACAGAGAGTCCAGAAAGCGATCGAAAAACAGGACGTGGAGGAATTCTACCTCATGATCACGAACGTCGCGGCACAGCACCTCGGCGCGATCCAGGTCCTCGGATTTTTCCTCGGCGCGATCGTCGGACTCATCCAGCTGCTCCTTTAATGTCCTGCCGAAAAAAAGCGGCAATACAGCGCGTATGCGCATTTGCCGCGTGGAAGCGGGAAAAAACTTGA
>CAZRGJ010000077.1:0-9889 GCA_964599445.1 uncultured Planctomycetaceae bacterium
GACTTTTCGGAATCATTAAGCGCGGTCTGGAAAAGACGAAGCAAATTTTAAATACGGATATTCGTGACCTTTTCAAAAAAGAAGGCCGGCTGGTAGACGATGCGTTTCTGGAAGAACTTTTCGCCTCACTTATCCGAACCGACATGGGGGTGGAAGCCGCCAAAGAGATCCGGGAGGAGACCGGAAAAGAATTTCGCGGCCGTGTCGTTTTCATGGAAGACCTGACGGCTTCCGTGAAGGTGAAGCTGAAATCGATCATGAGCCAGGATGCGGCTCCGGTCAAACTCCGCGACGGCGAGACGACCGTCATCATGGTCTGCGGAGTCAATGGAAGCGGAAAAACGACCTCCATCGCCAAGCTGACCAAAATGTTTCGCGATCAGGGGAAGTCTGTCGTTCTCGGAGCGGCGGATACTTTCCGTGCGGCAGCTGTGGAGCAGCTGACGGTTTGGGCAGGGCGTCTCGGGGCTGAGATCGTCACGGGGAAACCCGGATGCGATCCTGCGAGCGTCGCTTTCAATGCCGTCGAGACTGCGGTCGCAAAGAAAGCGGACGTCTGTATCGTCGATACGGCCGGACGGCTTCAGACGCAGGTGAATCTCATGCGTGAACTGGAAAAGATCCATCGCGTCATCGGTAAAGTCTGTCCCGGTGCTCCGCATGAGATCCTGCTCGTGCTGGACGCAACGACCGGGCAGAACGGGATCAGTCAGGCAAAGCATTTTACGGAATGTGTGCACTGCAATGGTCTGATCCTCGCCAAGCTGGACGGAACGGCCAAAGGCGGCTGTGCGGTGGCCATCCGCAAGCAGGTGGAGCTTCCGGTCAAGTACGTGGGCGTCGGCGAACAGGCCGAAGATCTGGCTCTGTTTGATCCGGATGAGTATGTGGACGCCATGTTTGCGGACTGAGCCTGAAATTTTTTATCGAACCGGAACTCCCGTTTTTCCTGGAGCAGCGAGTTCCTTTTTTTATAGGGGGATCGGGGACTGCGAGCGAACGGGTTTGCAGAGGCGTGTGGACCCATAAAAACACCGTCCTCGGCAAATTTTTCTCAAAACTTGAGTCTTTTTCTTTTGTTTTTCTTAAAATCTCTGAGATTTATGGAATTTCACCTAAATTAATCTTGCCGAAAATCGTCAAATTTTGTATTAATCGTGGCAGCGTGTATATTTCCCGCCGCAGAGGAAGAGTTTCGCAGTCGTGAAATTGGGAAAAATACAGAGCCTCGCAAAAATAAACGGCGTTTCCTGTACGCAAGAACAGATACAGAGCGCGTGTAGAAACATTCCGGCGGCATCACTTTACCGCCTCAGCATAAATTTCATCGCAATACCAAAAGAAGAGACCGTTCATGGTACGAGCGCACAACCAGGAAATTCAGAAAAAGGCAGTTCCGCACCGTCGTCAGGCGTTTGCGCGGTACGGATTTTCTTGCCTTCTGGCAGGATGGGGGTTCCTGCTGGTTCAATTTTTACCTGCCGAACTGTGGGCAGCTCCCGGAACGCCGTCGGACTTTTACGTAAATGAGAATGCTGCGAATATTCTTCCCGGAACTTTTGAGCCGGACGGGAATTTCTCAAACGCCGCAGTGTCTTCGAATCCGCCGCAGGCAGGAACGCAGAACGCAGGAACGCAGAACGCAGGAACGCAAAACGCTGCGCTTCCCTCAACGCCTGGAGATCTTTTAAGTGCCCGAAACAGCAATTCGCCGGGCAGCGATGAACTGATCGCGGGAGGGAACCGTGCCGAACTGCCGCTTCCGGAAGCCGGGGCGATGGATATTGCGCCGATCAATGCGCCGCTGGGCGCGGATGCCGAGTCTGTCCTGAATGGTTCCGAAACGAAGGAGCCGGAGCTTCCCGGGACGTCTTCTGCGGAAACTTCCGGTATTTCGGGCGGAAGTACGGCAGACCGCGCGAAAAACGGCACCAATGCCGGTTCAGAAATTACGGGATCCGGACTGACGAACGTACCGGAAGATTCTCGAATGACCCAGGGACGGGAGCATGAGGGAAAGATAGTCCGTGATGTGCAGATCATTGGAAACTCCCGTCATTCGACCGAAAAGATCCTACAGCAGATCCATATGCGGCCGAGCCATACATTCAGGTCCGCGAACCTGGACGACGACATTCTGCGTCTGAATCAGTCGCGTCTCTTCACGCTCGTGGAGCCGTACATTCGCTCGGTCGATGACGGTGTCGTGGTGATCTTCAAGGTGGAAGAGCGTCCGGTCATGCGCTACCTGCGCTTTCAGGGAAACGGCCCCATGCGCATTGGTCTTCTGGAGACTGAGTGCGGTCTGGTCCCCGGCCGGCCGTTCAGTCCGTACGATGTGGAAGAGGGACGCAAGAAGCTCGAGACATTCTACCATTTCCGCGGCTACGCGCGTGCTTCGATCAAAACGATCCAGGGCGACAAAGTCGGTGACCCCGGCGTCATTTACCTCATTAATCCCGGACCGAAACTCCGAATCGGCAAGACGGAGTTCATCGGCAATACGATCGCGTCGGATGCGCGTCTGAAGACGGTCGTGCAGAGCAAGCCCGGTTTCCTTTGGATCTTCAAGGGGGAACTGCGGGATGAAACGCTTCAGGAAGACATTCGGAAGCTGGAAGACTACTATCGCCGGCTGGGATTCTTTTACGCGCGGATCGGACGCCGGGTCAAGCGCACGAGCGATTCCGGATGGAATGACGTGACCTTCGTCATCGAAGAAGGACCGCAGGCGCACATTCGGGAGATCCGATACGTCGGAAACGAGCAGTTTGATGCTGCTGCACTGGCGGAAGACATGAAGATCGAAGAAGGAAAGCCCTTCAATAAAGACCGCCTCGACATGAGCATCATGCGCGTTCGGAAACGCTACGGACGCCAGGGGTACGTTTTTGCCGACATCAATGCCGAGATGAAAATGCTCGATGATCCGGGGCAGTGCGACATCGTGTTCTCGATCAAGGAAGGGAAAACGTACCGGGTCGGACGCGTGAACGTGGTCATCGAAGGCGAGTTCCCGCACACGCAGATCTCGACGGTCCTCAACCGTCTTTCCGTGAAACCGGGGGATCTGGTCAACGTTTACGAGCTTCAGCAGTCGGAGCGTCGTCTGAAGTCCTCGCAGCTTTTTGCCGTCGATCCGGCGCAGGGGCAGATGCCGAAGATCATTTACTCGCCGCCGGAACTTGCGGAAGAAGCTGAAATTGCCGCGCAGGTCGGTTCCAATGCCGGAGCTGTCGGCGGATCCGGAACGGCGCAGGGACGTGGAGCGGGAAGCGCGTCGGCTGGAAGTGCCTCTTCTGCCGGAACTTCTTCCAGTGCAGGTGCTGCGAGCCTTGGCGGCGGTGCAGGACGTGCGGCTCTTTCAGGAGAACGGACTCAGAAAGTCCTCAAAACGACCATCGCGGACGTGGACGAATCGTTCCAGCTTCAGGAAAACGAGACGTTCATGGACGTCAATATCCATACGGTCCTGCGTCCTGTTGAAGAAAACGCGGTTGCGGAAAGCAGCGAAGGAAACGCAGCTGGAAACCTTGCCGAAAACGCAGACGAAAATACAGACGAAAACGCAGCTGGAAACATGGTGGAAAACGCAGAGGGAAGCGCGGTTTCGCATTCTCTTTCGGAAAATATTGCGGGATCGGAAACCGTTTCAGACGCTCCTGCCATGGAAACTGTCTGGTGTATGGAACTGGTCGACCGGGAAAGCGGAAAAGTTTTCCGTACGTACGAATTTCCGGAAGAAGAGGCCGATCTTCTTCTCAGCGGCGAGGTGTGCGTGACGAACGACGATCCGGCTTACGGAAATTCACCCGTTCAGGTCCGGAACTGTTCCGCAAAATATCGGCATGAAGTACGCTATGCACCGGAAGGGGATGTGCGGTCTGCGGATCTTCCGAATGCCTCGGTTTCCGAAAATGTGCCTCTCCAGCAGATCCCGGTTTCCGATGGATCGGAGAGTTCTGCTGGAATGAGCGCGCCGCTTTTGAATGCGGACTATGCGTCAGGACAGACCCGCCATTCTTCAGAACTGGCCTCCGGTGAGTCCATGGCCGTTCGCGGAAACAGTCCGGAAAGTGCATCCCCGTCAGCGCAGCCGTCGTGGGCCTCTTCTGAATTTGCGGAATCCGCACCGGCGGCACAGATCGAATCCATCAATCCACGTACGGGACAGGCGATGGCTGCGCCTCCGCAGCCGGGGATCTCGAATCCTGATGAGACGCCTTTCTCTCCGGTCATCGGTGACACACCGGCAGCTGGTTACTCGTATGGAGACCAGCTGCGTCAGAGCCTTCCGATCACTGCAAGTGCAGAAGAAACGACGACCGGACGCATCATGTTCTCCGTGGGCGTGAGTTCCGACTCCGGTCTGGTCGGATCCGTGGTGGTGGATGAGCAGAACTTCGATATTCGCCGCTGGCCGAAGAGCTGGAGCGAGATCAAGAACAATACGGTATGGCGCGGACGCGGACAGCATTTCCGTATGGAATTGATGCCCGGTACGGAAGTTTCCCGGTATGCCGTGAGTTTTGATGAACCCTACCTGTTCAATACGCAGATCGGTCTTGGCACGAGCGCGATGTACTATGAGCGCAACTACAAACACTGGGATGAACGGCGCGTCGGCGGAAGCATCACGTTCAGCCGTGCGCTGACCCACGATATGCGTGCATATTTCGGATTCCGCGGTTTCGATGTTTACCTTGACGATCCGGTGCGTCCGACTCCTTCCCGTCTGGAGAATGCCCTTGGTCATTCCAGCCTGTTTGGTTTCAGTTTCCGGCTGGTGCAGGACCGCCGCGACAGTTCGTTCCTCGCGACGGAAGGATACTATGCGTCCATCGAATTCGAGCAGGTCGTCGGAACCTGGAGTTATCCGCGATTCAACGCACAGTTCAAGAAGTACTGGCTTCTCTATGAACGTGCCGACATGTCGGGGCGTCACGTGCTGAGTTTCACGTCTTCGTTCTCCTGGACGGGCGACGACACGCCGATCTACGAGTCGTATTTTGCCGGCGGTTCCTCGACGATCCGCGGTTTCGAGTATCGCGGAGTTTCGCCGCTTGAAAACGGGTGTGCAGTCGGCGGCAACATGATGATCCTGGCCTCGCTGGAGTACCTTTTCCCGATCACGGCAGACGATTCCATCCGCGGAGTCCTTTTCTGCGACACGGGTACGGTCGAATCGAAGATCGACAGCTGGGATGACGACTACCGCGTTGCCATTGGAGCCGGTTTCCGAATCTCCATGCCGGCACTTGGTCCCGCACCCATGGCACTTGACTTCGCGGTCCCGCTTGTCCGGGAAGACGGCGACGAGAAGGAACTCTTCAGTTTCCGCATGGGGCTCCAGCGGTAAACGGAAGATCTTCCAGCGGTAATCAAAAGATCTTCAAGGTTCGGCAAACTGCCGAATAGGAATATTCAAAGGACGCAGAGAGAAAATTCAAAGATCCTCTCTGCGTCCTTTTCGTTCACTGCGGGCCAGGTTTTTTCGTTGAGTCGGCAGTTTCTTCCATTGGTAGTGGAGCGGTTCTGTCTTTTGATCCCTCTGTTTGGTGTTTGGAATGGAACGATTGTGCGGAATAAACGGAGGGCTTCAAAAATCTCTCAGAATTCATGAGAAAAAACCGAAAATCATACTTGACAGAGTGTACCCGTGGAGTATACTGGAAACGTAACGTAAGTTCTTTGGGACCGGTTTGGAGATCCTTTTATTTTCCCCGGACAGGTCCGACACGAAATCGCGGCAAATGGAGGCGGTATGTGCCTGACAAATAAAATCCTGATTGGTCTGATCGTCATTGCAGTCGGCGTATGCTTTTACTTTTCTGCCATCACGCTGAAAACGCATAGCGTCTGGCGCGGAGAAGAGAAGAAACAGGCCAAACAGCTTGAATCACTGCAGGAAGAACTCCGTGTCTACGAAGTCGGCAAAGGACTTCCGGCTGCCGAAGGGTACGTTCGTTCCATTTTCGAACAGGAAAAGTACCTGCGTGCGCTTCAGGATCTTCGCGGTCCGGTCTACCGTGACTGCCGGGTCCGCAGTACGTTCTCTTCGGACCGCATGTTCCAGGTTTTCATTCCGGGGCTGACGGAAGTCCGGCTTCCGGTCAATACGCCGCTCTTTGCGTTCCGCGCTTCCAAAAATGATGCGGACAAGATGGAGTACCTCGGCCGGTTCACGGTTCGGAAGTTTGGTGTGGACGGCGACACTGCCCAGCCGTATGCGGCGATCGAACCGACGCGGGTCGCGTATGAGAAGAATGACCGCCTTACCCAGCTTCTCTCTGACCGGAATATGGAGCCGTGGACGCTTTTCTTCAATATGCCGATCGACAAAGCGGAAGTCAGCAGCGAAAATGAAGACTACATTCCGTTTGATGCCGAGATCCGGTACTATATCGACCAGGAGTACATCCTTCAGGACTTTATCGCCAAGCAGAAAAAGCAGATGGAGTACATGACGACGCTGATCGGAAAAGGGGCGGAAGTCGGCGAGTATGCGTTGGAGCCGATCGCCAAGGTGCTCAACGGCGAGAACAAAAACCATCTTGCGAAGGTCTACTCCAATTACGAGCAGGAAAGCCGCGCCATGCAGAGTGCGAATCAGGCGCTTGCTGCGCGGGTGGCGGAACTGGAACGGAAGAAGGCCGGATACCAGGATTCCATCAACGCACGCCTTCACCGTCCGTCGGCAAAACCTGCGGAGTAGTGTTTCCAATTCATGATTTTCAAAAAATGAAAACAAACCGTGAAATTTTCAGGATTCAGGCCGTTGCTTTCGATATGGACGGCCTGATTTTTAATTCTGAGGACGTTTATTTCGAAACCGGGACGCGGCTTCTTGCGGAGTTCGGATTTCAGTATACGCATGAACTCAGCGATCAGCTCATGGGCTGTACGCCGCAGAGTGCGTTTGAGAAAATGATCGCATGGCATCAGCTCCCGGTCACCTGGCAGGAACTTCAGAAACGTTCGAATCAGATCTTTCTTTCGATCATGCCGGAGTATCTTCAGCCGATGCCGGGACTCATGGAGCTGCTGGACTATCTGGACGGGCATGAGATCCCCCGCGCGATCTGCACGAGCAGCTGTTGGGAACTGGTCTCCAAAATGCTGCCGATCCATGGTCTGGACACTCGTTTTGATTTCATCATTACGTCGGAGGACGTCACGCACAGCAAACCGGAGCCGGAGATCTACCTGAAGGCAGCGTCCCGTTTCGGCGTTGCGCCGGAGAACATGATGGTCCTGGAAGACAGTCGAAACGGCTGTCTTGCCGGTGCGAATGCGGGGGCTTTCGTGACGGCAGTCCCTGGAGAACACAGTCGGCATCATGATTTCTCGATGGTCAGCTGCCGTCTGGAACGTTTGAATGATGCTGAGATATTCCGGATCCTGGAGGAACTTCGTTCCTGAAATCGGTCAAGAAGACCTTGCGCAAAATCTTTTTTTCGGGTAAAATATAGGAAATGGCACTTCTGGCACTGAGTCAGGCTGTGCACCATTCCTGAAATTTTGATCCTTTTGCGCAAGGAATCCGCCATGAGTATTCGATCCTCCCACCTGTTTCGTATTTTTTCGCGGCCATTTCGATCTATGGTCCTGGCCGCTGTTTTTCTGGGCATTGGGGCTGTTGCTGTACAGGCGCAGCAGTTCTTTTACGTGAATTCTGAAACCGGAAACGATGAGAACGGGAATGGGAGTGCTTCTGCACCGTGGGCGACGATCGAAAAGGCACGGGACACGATCCGTGAACTGCGAAAAACTCAGGCGTATCCAGAGAACGGTTTCGTCGTTGAGTTGACCGGCACGTTCTCTTATCCGGAAAAAAATCTTACGTTCACGGCCGAAGATTCCGGTGAAAGTGCGCAGGCACCGATGGTTTATCGGGCTTCGAAAGCCGGTGCGCTTTTGGTCGGCGGAAGTCCTTTGGGGCAGGATGGTTTTCGGAAAGTCAGCGATCCGTCGGTTTTGGCGCGATTGAAAGAAAATGTCCGGGATAAGGTTTGGGAATTTGATCTTTCGACGGTCGGGATCTCCGGGATAGAACCTTTGCCGCAGAAATTTCAGACGTGGCCGTCCGTGGAACTTTTCTCCAATGAGAAAGCGATGCAGATCGCGCGTTTTCCGAATCAGGGCTGGCTCGAGATCCCGAAAGTCATCGACCGCGGTGTTGCGCCGGTCGACCGAACGAAGGATGAGTGGGAATTCGGCATACGTCCCGCCGTCTTTGAATTTTCGGAAGAAGAACCGAAACGCTGGGACGTCTCCAAAGGGATCTGGCTCACGGGATTCTGGTGCCATGACTGGTTTGCGGAAACGATCAAGCTGGGGGCGATCGATACGGAGAAGAAACAGTTCACGACGGAAGTGAACTCCCGCTTCGGAGTCGGCAATCACAGTGCCTGGCACACGGCGAAACGGCGGTATTTTGCTCTCAATCTTCTGGAAGAACTGGATGCACCGGGCGAATGGTACATTGATGTGGAAAAGAACGTCCTGTACTTTTATCCGAAAGACGGGGATCTCTCCAATGTCGTGCTTTCCGTTCAGAAGCAGACGATGCTTGAAGTATGGGATGCGAAACATTTCATCCTCGACGGCATTCAGGCCAAGTGTTCTCTCGGACCGGCACTTGCGCTACGCAGCTGTGAGGATTCGATCATCAAAAATGTCCGTGTTTTCAATACGACGAACGACGGCGTCCACATCGGCGGCGGGAAACGCAGCGGATTGGCGTACTCGGAAGTCTTCAATGCCGGACGTGCGTGCGTTTCGCTTACGGGCGGGGACCGCAAGACGCTTGAGAAGTGCGAGAATTTCGTGACGAACTGCCATCTGCATCATTCCGGACGCCTGCAGCGCACCTCCGGCGGCTACTGTCTGTACTTTGGCGGATGCGGATGCTATATTGCGCACAATCTGCTGCACGATTCTCCGTATATCTGTATCTGCTATGGCGGAAATGAGCATCTTTTTGAGTTCAACGAAGTCCACAGCGCGATGATGGAAAGCGGCGACGGCGGCGGAATGTACACCGGGCGCGATTGGGGGTCGCTGGGAAACGTCATCCAGTTCAACTACTTCCATCATTTTGGACAGGCCGGCGTGGACTGGCAGAAAGCGCAGAGACTTTCGCCGGATTACGAGCCTCTGAAAGAGAGCATCATGGTCATGGGAGTCTATCTCGATGACTGCGACAGCGGCGACACGGTGCAGAACAATCTGTTCTACCGTGCCGGCTGGGCTGCGTTTGTCGGCGGAGGACGATACAATAAGATCCTGAACAATCTGTTCATCGAATGCACCGCATCCGTGCATTTTGATGACCGCGGGCTAAGCCGTGCAAAACCGGGCGAGGGATTCAAAAATGGATGGGATCTTCTCGCAAAGATCGAGGAAATGAACTACGATCAGTCTCCGTGGAAAGAACGCTACCCGTTCCTTCTGAACGTCATGCAGGATGATCCGAAGCTGCCGCTTCACAATACGGTGCGCGGGAATGTTTCGGTCGGAAGTTCCCGGTGGATCCAGATGCATAATACGGTCCGGGAAACGTCGCTGCATCGAATCGATTTTACGGAGAACTACGTTTTCAATGCCCCGGCGTCCCAGCAGGAACTTTTCCCGCTGAATCCGGATGGATCTGTGCGTGCCGCCTTCCGCGATGAGCAGATCCCGCTCGGTGAGTTGGAGAAGGATCGATTCCGTACTCTCCAGCAGGAGATCCGGAAACTCGTGCCGAAATACCAGATCCTTCCAGTTGAAAAAATGGGGCTGGAGGATTAGAATGCGAGTCCGATATTCCGCGGCTTGCCGTTTGGGCGTTTTGTGCCGGTTTGTGCCGGTTTGTGCCGGTTTGTGCCGGTTTGTGCCGGTTTGT
>CAZRGJ010000078.1:0-9869 GCA_964599445.1 uncultured Planctomycetaceae bacterium
TTTTTGAGAACCAGATTAAAATATAGTTTGCGTACAGATGCTGCTTAAAATATTTATGCCAGATGCCGTTTTGTTGAGGTTTTTATGAGAACACAAAAAATAGTTCAGAATGCCGGACTTTGCGCCCTTTTGCTGGGACTTTCCATGCCGGCCATGCCGCAGACTGCTCATGCGCAGTCGTTCACCTGGGAAAAAGCTGACGGTACGGTCACGGCTCACGATTCCACGGTCCTGACTTCTCCGGGAAAGAATTTTTCCAATGGCGACATCCTGACGATCTACGCTTCCGAGGTCACGGCGAATGCGCAATTCAATGCCAGTGGAGTTGGAGATGGCGGGACCCTCACGATCCAGTCCGGTACTCCCGGTACGCAGGTCACGATCAGCACGGGGGGAAATTACCGTTTCTGCGACTACGCGCACGGCACGTACATCCTGAAAGACCTTCGTTTCACGAATTGCGGTACGCTCAATGACGGAGGCGGCGTTTTTTATCGAAACGACAAAACGTCTTCGGTCTTCCGAATGGAAAACGTCACTGTTGAGAGCATTCTTGGAAACAATGCTTCTGCGCTGCGTGCCGCGACCGGCATGACGCTCTCCGGGACGGCAGTTTTTCGCGATAATGTCGTCTCCCAGGAGACCGGCGCGACGGTTTTGGTAAATGAAGGTTCCATGACGCTGGAAGGGGATGATACGGTCCTGACTTTCACCGGCTCAAAGCTCAGTACCGATGGGTCGGTCACCTACGACCTGCGGGCTTCGAAAGAAATCATCTTCAACGATGCGGGTACCTATTCTCTCGACGGCGGAATGATGGCGCAGTCGCTCGTCGTCAACGGCGCGAACGTGACGCTGGGAAGCGGTTCCAAATCGAATTTTACGCAGACCGCGACCGTCAAAGCCGGAAAACTGACGCTGAATTCCGCGAATTTCAATGCCGTCAAACTCACTGTCAACGCGGGAGCGGTCCTGGATCTGAACGCGGCCGTCACGCTTCCGGTGGAGGTCAACGGCACGATGAACGTCGGGGTCACAGATCTGACTCTCACGGATCTTTCAAACTCTTCAACGGACGGCGTTAATGCGGTCATTCAGCCTGCTGCCGGCATCACGGGAGCGGCACTTACGCTGAACAATACGAAGGACACGACATTCTACGGAACAGTCACCGGCTTCGATACCGTGACGAAAACGGGAGGATCCATCCTGACGTTCCGGAAATCGATCGACGCGGACACGTTCATCATTAATGGCGGTACGCTGAATTTTGATTCAGCCGTCGCAGAAATCGCGACGATCGATGCCGATGTTTACGTGAACGGAAACGGACGACTTCGCTTCTACGGAAACGCACAAAGCGGTGTGTCGGTCCTCGGAAACGGCGTGCTTTACGTCGGCGCAGACGGTGGCGAACTGACCCTGGACACGAAGCGCGGATACCTGACGGTCCACTCCGAGGAGGGGGTGCAGAGCGGGAACCTGATCCTCAACGGTTCGCGCGGATTCATCGTCGGCGAGTCTACGTTCAACGGATACTATGAGATCACTGGAGGAACGACGCATTTCTCCAACGAATCGCTCGCGAAATCCAAAGGCATCATCCTCAACGGCGGTACGCTCCAGTATGCCGGCGAGATCGCGGCGAACAGAGCACTCACCGCGCCGATCTTCCTTAAGAACGCAAGCGGGCTTCAGTGCGGCTGGAGCGGGACTTTCAGTCTTTCCGGCGCAATTTCCGATTTTGAGGGCGCGGACCTGACCGGAAAATACCTCACGGTGAACGGAGACAGCGGGTATGTGGACCTTAACGGCTCCGTCAACACGAAAGCGATCTTCCGTCTCAACGACAATGCGCGGACCAACGGCGCGAATGACGTGACTTTCGGCGGTTTGCAGAACGGTTCCGGGAAGACTTTCACGACGACGGCATCGTCCGACACCGGGAAGAAGCTGATCCTTAACGTCGCGCCGTCCACCGCGCCCGTCTATTCCGGGACACTTTCCGGGAATCTGAATCTCGTGAAGGAAGGCGGCGGTACGCAGACGTTCCAGACGGTCGGAGTCGGTACTGGATCCGCGCCGCTGGCCAGCGTTACGGTGAATGACGGAACGCTCAAAATGAACGCAGTTCCGCTCTACGCGAAAAATCTGACGGTCGGTGAGGACGGAACGCTCGCTTTTGCGGCCGGCTCCCATCTGCTGGACGCGGATTCGATCAACATTCAGGGAGGGATCGACGTCATCCTGGATGCGAACGGAAACACGACGAAACTGAATGTTCCGACGGATGCCGCGAACTTTACGGCAGATCTTGAAAACGGGATCTTCAATCTTGTGCCTGCGGAAAATTACGAATTCGAGCAGTTCGTGACGTACCAGATCGCGGAAGTTTTTCCGGATTTTGGTGCCGAATACGATTACGATGCGCTTTTGAGCACGAATTTCCGCAATGCGTGGGAGCTGTCCTATGCAAACGGCGGCCTTTTCCTTTCGATGGACAATAATGCGGTGCCGGAACCGGGGACCTGGACACTTTTGGTCCTGGGAGCCATGGGGATCGGGCTGATGCGCCGTCGAAAGATGGAAACCGTCTGAGGTGTCTTGCTGTCTTCCAGCGAAAATCAACTTTTTTGACGGAGTATCCGGGAATGATTTCGAATACTCCGTCCATTTTTGGGGATCTTTTCATTTCAGGAAAGGAAAATCATGAAAAGCATGCGTTCGGTCGGGATCGCAGTGCTGCTTTTTGCTGCGGTCTCTCTTCTCTGGTTCAAGACCGGGTCGTTTGAATATCGCGGCAGCCAGATCCACGATTTCGCCATTGACGCACCGCTCTCGCAGGTCTGCAAGCGGGCCATGAATTTAAAGGAACTTCCGCAGACGGAGGCAGATGAAAACGCGCCGAAACTGGATTTTGCGAAAGCTGCGAAACAGTTTCTTGCCGGCGAACCGATCGATTATGAGTACCTTCATCCGGAACTTGGACTTTTGAAGCTGAAGCTGAATATTTCGCTTGAGATGACGGACGGTATTCAGATCAAGGGGGAATCGGTCTCGATCGAGCCGAAAGAGATCCGGAAAATGGGGATGAAGATCGCGGAACTGGAAAAAATCGAGTTCTCGCTGGCGGTCATCCCGAAAGATGTTGAGCCGCAGATTGGACTGTTTTCCATCATTCCGAAGACGGGAACGACGGTCATTCGCGTGAAGAGTTCGACGCAATTGAAAGTCCGATGCCGTGAAATGAAATTCGTCCGCACGATCGTGGATGGCCAGGTCGCGAAGAATCAGGAGCGTATGATCGAGGAGGTCCGGACGTTCATCGACGTGAACCTGATGAAAGATCCCGAAGGAATGGAAGAGCTGGACTCGGAAATGCCGGCAGAAACTGCGTCAGACGGCGCGATCCCCGGAGGCCGTTTTCTGGAACGTGCTGCGGGATTCCTAAGAAAGAAAAATTCCAAACCGGCTCCGCTTGCTGCTGCGGAACCGAAGGATTCCGATCTGCCGAAGACTGCTGCGGAACCGAAGACATTGGAGGGATCCGGTGAAGATGCCGACGGCGAAGAACGCGGGGAGAACGGCTCGGAAGGCGAGATCGATCTGGATATTTTGGATGAATTCTGATCTGGTGAGAGAACCCCCTGACGCCTTTTTTAGAAAATCGGCTTCACGAAAAAACCGCAGAGCATTTCGGCTTCTGCGGTTTTGTTTTTAATGTCCGGTTTGTGGCGGCTGAGTGGGGACCGGTTTAGAAATCGGCGTTTCCGGGAGTACGCGGGAACGGGATGACGTCGCGAACGTTCGTCATGCCGGTCACGTACATGATGATGCGTTCCAGACCAAGCCCGAAACCGCTGTGCGGGACCGTGCCAAAGCGGCGCAGATCCATGTACCACCAGTAGTCTTTCGGATCCAGATTCATCTCGATCATGCGCTTTTCGAGGACTTCCGGACGGTATTCGCGTTCACTTCCGCCGATGATCTCGCCGACGCCCGGCACGAGAACGTCCATCGCACGGACCGTTTTGTCGTCATCGTTCAGCCGCATGTAGAAGGCCTTGATCCCTTTCGGGTAATTGTACACGATGACCGGTGCTTTGAAATGCTTTTCCGTCAGGTAGCGTTCATGCTCGCTCTGAAGGTCCATCCCCCACTGCACGCGGTACTCGAATTTCTGGCCGTTCGCGGCGGCTTTTTCAAGGATCTCGATCGCTTCCGTGTAGGAGCATCGCTGGAACGTACTTTCGAGCAGGGCATTCAGACGGTCGAGAAGCCGGTGGGTTTCGTCGATCCGGTCGTTGAAGAACTTCATGTCTTCCGGGCAGTCTTCCAGCACGGACTTCACGATGAATTTCAGGAACTTTTCGACCAGTTCCATATTGTCTTCGAGCAGATAGAACGCCATTTCCGGCTCGATCATCCAGAATTCTGCCAGATGGCGCGGCGTGTTGGAGTTTTCCGCGCGGAACGTCGGTCCGAAAGTGTAGACCTTGCCGAAAGCGTGCGCGTAGTTTTCCACCGCAAGCTGTCCGGAAACCGTCAGGGACGTTTTCTTGCCGAAGAAATCCTGCGAATAGTCGATCTTTCCTTCTTTTGTGCGGGGCAGGGCGTCCAGATCCATCGTCGTGACCTGGAACATCTCACCGGCTCCCTCGCAGTCACTGCTGGTGATCAGCGGCGTGTGGACGTAAATGAAGCCTTCGTTCTGGAAGAACTGATGGATCGCGTAGCTGATCCGGTTGCGGACGCGGAAAACGGCGTTGAAGGAGTTCGTGCGCGGACGCAGATGTGCGATGGTGCGCAGATACTCAAACGTCGCCCGTTTTTTCTGGATCGGGTAATCTTCGGCAGCGTAGCCGTAAATCTCGATCGCCTGAGCCTGCACTTCCGTCGGCTGTTTGCTTCCGGGAGACTGAACGACGGTCCCCGTCACGGCGACACTGCTTCCGGAGGTGAGTTTTTTCACGCTTTCGTAATTTTCAAGCGAATCGGGTGCGACGATCTGAATATTTCCGAAACAGGAACCGTCATTCAGCTCGATGAAGCAGAACGCTTTCTGGTCGCGGCACGTGCGGACCCATCCCTGAAGAAAGACTTCTTTACCGATCGCGTCAGCCTGACGCACTGCTTTGACGCTCATTTTTTCTGCCATGAGGACACTCCGATTGAGAACGAAACTGAAAAAACAAAAAACCGGTCCTGAATGGGAATTCGTTCATTCCTAAAAAAGACCGGACTCAATTTTAGCCCAAATTCAGGAAAGCGCAAGGTCCAGCCCCCCGGAATTTCCGGATTTTTTTGCGATTTCTGCGATTTTGCAGGATTTTTCCGGATTTCTTCCAGAACTCATCCCAATTCCATCTGGATCTCATCCGAATTCCATCCGGATCTCATCCGAATTCCATCCGAATTCCTTCTGAATCTCATCTCAGGTCTTTTGCCGGGATTTGTTGATGCACATTTGAGAAAAGCCTGCCTGTTCGCCGCTGAAAATACGAAAAAGGCACAGAGACACACAGAACCAGACAGAAATACGCAGAAAGAGAAGAAGGTGAAGATCAAAAGGAAGTGAACGTACTCAGACACGAATTTCACAAAAAAAGCGAAAATACACAAAAAGGAATTTTGAAAATCTTAAATTACTTCGTGAAATTTGTGTTTTTTCGTGAGTTTCGTGTTGAAATTTCTTTTTCGTCTGCGTCTGCGATCCGCATTTCCAATAGAGGAAATCACGATGCGTATGGAATCCAGCAACTTGGATGAACCGAAAAACGCACTCCGGGAGACGGCGTCTATGCCCGGAGTGCTTCGGGATCATTTAGTTGCCGGTTTGCGTTTTTTCCGCAGCATCGACCTGTCCGACTGTGTTGAGGTAGGAGAGTGCCTGCTGGTCCCCCTGTTCGGCCGCTTTCAGAGCGAGCTGGATGGCGACATCCCGGTTTTCTTTGACGTAGATGCCCATTTCGTAAAGTCTCGAAAGTTCCGTCAACGCGTAAATGTAGTTTTGCTTGACCGCCATGGTGTAGTACGCCACCATGGTTTTTTCGTCCATCTTCACGCCGTGCCCGTCGCAGTACATTTCTCCCATGAGATACTGAGCCTGCGCGTTGCCGCTCTTGGCTGCCGCGTCGATCTGTTTCAGCAGTGCCGCGCCGTTTTCAAACGAAAGACCGTTTTTCGTGCAGTACTCCATGAAAACGATAGCCGTCCGTTCGTTCATGGATCCGGCTTTTTCGAAATATTTGCGGGTGTCTTCTGCTTTGGAGGCGATTCCCGAGCCGAAAAGTGAAGAGAACGCCAGCTGCGTGTAGGCGGGAGCGTAGCTCAATTTCGCAGCTTTCTGAAGCAGCTCGATCGCGCGTTTCGCATCCTGGGCGGTCCCGCGTCCGTTTCTGCTACAGATGGCCAGGAGTGTGAGGGCTTCCGGATCATTCTGTGCCGCCGCTTTTTCCAGATGCGCAATACCGCGTTCCGGAAGAAGTTCGTGATTTACGCCGATGCAATAGTACATTCCGAGTAGTGTTTGTGCGCCTGCGCAATTCTGTGCGGCAGATTTTTCAGCCCAGAATTTGAATTTCTCGTAATTTTTCGGAATGATCCCGTCTCCATGATAGAACACGGACGCGATCTCGCTCGCTTCTTCCGGGGTGACTTCCAGTTCTTTCAGAGCTTCCGCCACATCTTTCGCGCCGTTCATCGACGCAACTTCCAGCCAGACGACTCCTGCGGCTGTCTCTTTCTGCTCGACAAGAGCTGCGCCAAGCGTCACCTGGGCATCCATGTCGCCTTCCGCCGCGGCGGCCATGAGAAGCTGGATCCCCTGATTCATCTCCGGAGTACCGGGTTTTGCCGTCGCGATGTAGTGCGCTCCAAGTGCGGCAAATGCGGGATAGTATTCCTGCGCAACGGCTTTTTTCATCCAGGGGAGTGCCTCGTCCATTTTGTTCTGTTCCGCCAGAATGCTTGCGTACTCGTACTGCGCTTCAGCAAAACCGCCGTTCGCGGCACTCTGAATGAGTTTCAGTCCCAGTTCTTCATTTTTTTTGATGGTTCGGCCTTCCATGCAGTAGATCCCCAGCATGTACTGTGCCTGGTAGTTCTTCTGTTTGGCCGCAAGCTGGAACCATTTGATCGCGTCCGCATCGCTCTGTTTCAGTCCGCCTTCCCCCATGAAATAGTACATTCCCAGAGAAAGCTGAGATTCCGCATCCCCCTGTTCCGCGGCGGCACGCAGCTGCGTCATGTTTACGGCGGTACTCTGCGGCGCATCCTGTGCCGAAACCTGAAGCATCATTCCCCCTGCACAGATCAATCCGGCAGCCAGTGCCCCAAACAGCCGATTTCGCAAAAAATAGCTCATGAATTTCCTCTTCAAAAAAAGATTTTCCTGAATTTGTCCCGGTGCGCATAATTTTCCGCTGCCGTGTATCTGTCTCCAGAGTGATTTTTGACGTCTCCTGTCCAGATACTGCGTCTTTTTCTTTATCGTCCCAAGTGCCTGAAAAGTCAAAGACAAAATCCGTTTTCTGCGAAATTTGGAGAAAATGAGAGAAAAAAAGAAACCGGACCTCAAACGATCCGATTTCCTGAAATGCCTTTTTAGGGGACCTGCCGCGATGACGAAATTGCCGCGTCGGAACCGTACTTTTTCAGAGTGAAACAACGCGTGAGCCGCTACGCCATTCCGTTTTTTACTGCCCAAACTGCCGCTTCTGCCCGAGCGTGAACTCCCAGTTTCCGGAAAATGTGCTGGATGTGCTCTTTCACTGTTTCCGGACTGACGTTCAGAAGAACGGCGATCTCTTTGTTGCTTTTTCCATGGACGATACAGCGAAGGACCTGTTCTTCCCGGTGCGTCAGCTTTTGACGCAGTTCCTGAAAATGCGGGTCCGCCTGCATTTTCAACGTCTGATTCCAGGCCGAATTGCCGGATGTGCCGATCCCATAGTAAACATTCTGGATCAGCCGCACAAGATCCATGGCCGCGATCCCATCCAGAACGTAATCCTTCACGCCAAGCTCTGCCGCCTGACTGAGATGGTACCGTTCATTCGCGGACGTCAGTACGATCACCTTGGTCCCCGGAAACTGTTTTCGGAATTTGCGGAGAAAATTGACTCCGTCAAACGTGGCCGCCAGAATATTCAGGAGCAGAATATCCGGATGCCGATCTGTCATGAGACGAAAGGCTTCTGCATCGGATGCGGATGAACCGACCAGATGAAGTACAGAGTCTGCGAGCAGGGAGCGGATCCCGGCACGCGTAATGTCTCTGTCGTCTACGTGCAATAGGCGGATTTCCATGGTGTGTCCTCAAATGCTGTGTGTCCTGATAGTGCAGCGTTTTTTATTCGATCGCTCCGAATGCGAGCCGCTGTTCCTGGCGCTCGTACTCGAGGATCGCTTCGATTACCGGCGTCATGTTGCCCGCCAGCACGCTGTCCAGTTTGTAGAGCGTGAAGTTGATCCGATGGTCCGTCACGCGGTTTTCCGGGAAATTGTACGTGCGGATACGCTGACTGCGGTCTCCGGATCCCACTTTCGTTTTGCGGTCTTCGGAACGTTTGGCCATTTCTATTTCACGGTAGTGGTCGTAGAGCCGCGATTTCAGGACCTTCAGAGCCTTCGCAAGATTCTTGTGCTGGCTCTTTTCGTCCTGGCACTGAACGACGATCCCCGTTTCCAAGTGCGTCAGACGAACTGCCGACTCCGTCTTGTTCACGTGCTGACCGCCCGGGCCGCTCGCGCAGAAACGATCCAGCCGGTAGTCCTCTTCCTTCAGCTCGATCTCCACCTCTTCCGGTTCCGGCATCACGGCGACCGTCGCGGCAGAGGTCTGGATCCTTCCCTTCGTTTCCGTTTCCGGAACACGCTGAACGCGATGCCCGCCGCTTTCGTACTGGAGTTCACGGAAAACGCCTTCTCCCTCGATCTCCAGAATGATTTCCTTGAACCCGCCGAGTTCTGTCGCGTTCATGTCCATGATCTCGACTTTCCAGCCCTTCTTTTCGCAGTAGTGTTTGTACATATTGAAAAGATCGCGGGCAAAAAGTGCCGCTTCGTCACCGCCGGTCCCGGCACGGATCTCGAGCATCACGCGCGTACGGTTTGCGTCCTCACCGCCGATGGTCAGGTCCAGAAGTTCCTCCCAGAGTTTTTCCCGGTCTTCTTTCAGTTCAGGAAGCTCCATCTCCGCCAGTTCCCGCATCTCTGCGTCTGAGCCGCTGATCATCTCATTCGCTTCTGCGATCTGCGCGTTGAGCGTTTTGAAACGGCGATAGCACGTCGCCAGCTTGGCGATCGAACCATGTTCGCGGACTACGTCCACCAGTTTCGCAGAATCCTGCAAAACATCCGGGTCCACCATCAGGCGTTCCAGCTCCTCAAAACGGGCCAGCTTGGTCTCCAACATTTCGTGCATGACTAGATCCTCTTCCGAACTGCGGTCCATGGGGATGCTGCGAATGTGCTGCAAAGCCGCGGACCTCTTACGTTTACGGGGTCATTTCCGATTCCGGCCGCTTCATGAGAAAAACGGCCATGCGTATACCGGTACATAAAAAAAGGCGCAATTTCTCTGGAAAAGAGTTACTGCGCCAACAGGTAAGCGATTTATTTTTTCTTCGGGTCCTGCAGACTGGCATAACCGCCCTGCGGGATCTTCGCCTTGAATTTTTCGATACGTCCCGCGGTGTCGACGTACTTCAGACGACCCGTGTAGAACGGATGGCACGCACTGCAAATGTCGATTTTCAGTTCCGGTTTGGTGCTGCGCGTCATGAACGTGTTGCCGCAACCGCAGGTAACTTTCGTTTCCACGTACTTCGGATGAATTTTTTCTTTCATTTCTTCGGTTCCCTAAA
>CAZRGJ010000079.1:0-1875 GCA_964599445.1 uncultured Planctomycetaceae bacterium
AAGGATGCGCACATTGACCCGTACATTGCGGCGGCTCAGCTGGAACTCCTGGCGAATTCCTTCGGCTTGGGGACCTGCTGGGCTGGGATGGCGACGGATCTTTTCCGTGAAAGTACGGAACTTTTGGCGCGTCTCGGGATCCCGGAAGGCTGGGAATTGAGGATCGTTCTGCTGTTCGGAATTCCGAATGTTCTGTACGCTCGGACACCGCAGCCTGAACCGTGTGCGCATCGGATCCTTGGTTTGGATGATAGCTCGGCAGGGTGAATGGCTTCGTTCAAAACTGTTTTTGAAATTTTTAAGAAAATAACAGAAAACGGTTGAAAAACTTGAATTTTGGTGAATTTTTAATGGATTTTGTTTGTTGGCTTTGTGCTGATCGGGAGGTTGAAAGATGCGGGCACTCGTGACTGGAGCGGGCGGTTTTCTTGGATTCTATGTGGCGAAAGCACTCATTGTGCGCGGAGATTCTGTCCGGACGCTTTGCCGAGGGACGTATCCGGAGCTGGAAGAAATGGGTGTCGAGATGTTTCGTGTTGACCTTTCACGAATGGAGGAAAGGGAAAATCGCGAAAATCTTGCTCAGGCCTGCGAGGGCGTGGATGCCGTTTTTCATGTTGCGGCAATTTCGGGGATCGGAGAGCCTTGGGAAAGGTATTTTCGCACGAATACGCAGGGGACGGAAGCACTTTTGCGTGCGGCACAGGATGCCGGCGTGAAAAAATTCGTCCTCACGAGCAGTCCCAGCGTCACGTTTGCCGGGAAACCGCAGTGTGGAGTCGATGAATCGGAACCTTATCCGACGGAATGGCTTGCCCATTACCCGCACAGTAAGGCACTGGCGGAAGAGATGGTCCTTGCGGCGAACGGCGAGCGTGGTATCCTCACCTGCGCTTTACGTCCCCATTTGATCTGGGGGCCGCGCGACAAAGCCCTCATTCCGCGTCTGATCGCCCGGGCAAAGAGCGGAAGGCTGCGGAGGGTTGGCGATGGAAAAAATCTTGTCGACATGATCTACGTCGAAAATGCGGCAGACGCGCATCTGCAGGCGGCGGATGCACTCAATGAAGGTTCCCCGGTGTGCGGGAATGCGTATTTTCTCTCGCAGGGAGAACCGGTGAACTGTTGGGAGTGGATCGACGAGCTTCTCGCAATTTATGGTCTCCCGCCGATCAAAAAATCCATTTCCTTTCGCATGGCATACCGGATCGGTGCCGTTTGCGAGAGAGTCTGGAAACTGTTTCGGTGGGAAAGTGATCCGCCCATGACGCGTTTTTTAGCCTCACAGCTTGCGCTTTCTCACTATTTTGACTTAACGAAAGCACGTAAAGATTTTGGCTATTTTGCCAAGATTTCCAAGTCGGAAGGAATGGAAGCACTTCGAAGGGAATTTTTGGAGAAATCTGGCGAAAAAAAGTAAAAGGGTGGCGGTTTTTCTCCTGGAGGGCAACAGAGAAAAAAAGGATTCATTTTTGGGGGATTTGTTCCCCGGTTCGCACGCGGATTTTTTTCGAGTTTGGCTTTCTGTGGGAATGGATCCATAGTTTTTGGAAAACTTCATAAGGAGAAGAAAAATGAAATCATTCGCACAGTGCACAGTGAGTGCCGTTTTGGTATTCCTCCTGGCTGGGGCCTGGACTCAGGCTCAAGGCGATCCGGCTCCTGCCGCACCGGAAGTAAAGGAAGCTCCCGCGGCTGCTGCACCCGCCCAGCCCGCCGCTCCGGAAGCAAAAGAGGCTCAGCCCGCTGCTCCGGCTGAGGCACCTGCCGCAGAAGCCAAGAGCCCGAAAGCAGATTGGATGAAAGGCCCGCGTCACGGAATGAAATTCGACGGCAAATGCCCGAAATTCAACGGCAAATGCGATTGGGAAAAAG
>CAZRGJ010000079.1:1975-9781 GCA_964599445.1 uncultured Planctomycetaceae bacterium
TCACGGAATGAAATTCGACGGCAAATGCCCGAAATTCAACGGCAAATGCGATTGGAAAAAAGGCCCGCGTCCGTGCATGAAAAAGGATCAGCCGAAGTGTGATGCTCCGGCTAAACCGGAAAAGAAATAGTTGATTTTTGGACCTGGACGGAAATGCGTTAAGGTGTTTCCGTCCGGCGTTCCAGACGAAAATTTTCCAAAACGGGCTCAGGATTCGGAATTAAACGGAATTTTTATGAGATCCGGTGAATTTAATTTTGAAGAGGTACTCAAGCTGGCTCGCAGCGGAGATTCCGCTGCGTTGGGGGCTCTTTTGGAAAATTTTCGAAACTACCTTCTTTTTTTGGCGCGTTTACAGATCGATCCCCGGATCAGCGGAAAGGTGGATGCCGCAGATCTTGTTCAGGAAGCCTTCCTGGAAGCATATCAGGCATTCCCTAATTTTCGTGGAGAGACGGAAGCGACGTTCCTTGCGTGGCTTCGTCAGATCCTGGCGACGACATTGGCGTCTTCCGTACGATACTACGTCGGAACGAAGCGGCGCGATGTGCGTCTTGAGCGTGAAATTTACGTTCGGGTAGATCAATCCTCCATGTTTTGGAATCAGCTGGTGAGCAACATCAGCACGCCAAGTCTGAAGGTTTCGCGTCAGGAAATGGAAAATCAGCTGGTCGAAGCAATGGCTCAGCTTCCGGAACACTATCGCGACGTATTGCGTCTGCGTCATTCGGAAGGTCTTCCATTTCAGGAGATCGCTGACAGGCTTGGGCGGACTGTGGACAGTGTTCAGAAGATTTGGGTCCGGGCACTGGCGCAGTTGAGAGATCTGGTATCTGACGATGAGGGCGGCGATGAGTGAAGAGCTGAACAAATCGGCAGAGTACCGGGAAGAAGAACTTTTTGCGGTTTTGGACCAGTACATGGCACTTTCGCCGGAGGAATTGCCGAGCCGTGAGGAGATCGAGAGACAGTATCCTGCGATGGCTCGCGAGATCTGGCGATGCCTTGAGGGGATGAAGCTGCTGCGTTCGGAAGGATCGACCCGCAGTTTTACCGTGGATCTTTCCGGCAGCAGTACCGTGTCGGGATCACGTTCCCGCAGGAAGAAATTTCTGGTAGAAAATACAGAATTTCCAGCCAGCAGTTCCACTTCCCGAATTTCCGCGTCCGGCGGAGCCAGGAAACCGGAATTGATGCTGGATATGGAGCCGATCGGTGATTTTGAGCTGGTGCGCGAGATCGCCCGCGGCGGAATGGGAGTCGTTTACGAAGCGTGGCAGAATTCGCTGAATCGGCTCGTGGCCCTGAAGATCCTTCCCTTCACGGCGACTTTTGAAGAACGTCAGCTGCTTCGTTTCCGCAATGAAGCGTCCGCAGCTGCTCAGCTGGAACATCCGGGCATCGTGCCGATCTACGCGATCGGCTGTGAACGGGAGATCCACTTTTACGCCATGAAGCTCATTCATGGTCCCCATCTTGGCGCAGTCATTCGGGCTTTGCGTCAGAAATACGGGATCGGAAGTCCGGGCGGCGAAGTTTTGCCGAAGACTGCTTTTGGATCTCCAGAAAGTACGGTCCGTTTTTTCCGGGATGATGAGCTTGCCTGTGCGCGGTTTTTGGCAGATCCTGCAGATTCCGTGACCCGGCAGGAAAATAAATCGGAAAATTCAGAGGAAACAGCAGCGGAAAAACCAGAGGAGCTGACGGGATCCGTACCTCATCTGCCGACGTCATTCATGTCTGCGAATCTGGACGTGAGTGAATCGATGGCGCAGATCTATGCGGATCAGCGTGCTGAGTATTTCCGATTCGCAGCACGTTTGATGAAGCAGGCTGCCGATGCTTTGGACTATGCGCATCAGTGCGGAGTGGTCCATCGCGACATTAAACCGGCGAATCTGATCCTGGACGTTGAGGGACGGCTCTGGATCACCGACTTCGGTCTGGCGCAGATCCGGTCAGATGTGGAGCTGACGCAGACGGGTGAAGTGGTGGGGACTCCGCGGTACATGAGTCCTGAGCAGGCGCAGGGAAATCCCCGTTTGGCGGATCATCGGGTCGATATTTACTCGTTGGGCGCGACGTTTTACGAATTTTTGACGCTGAATCCGATTTTTTCCGAAACGAATCAGGTCCAGCTTTTAAATCAGATCGCACAGGAGGAGCCGAAGCGTCCCCGGTCCTGGCAGCCGGAAATTCCGCATGATCTGGAGACGATTTTGCTGAAATGTCTCTCCAAAATGCCGACAGACCGATACGCGACGGCCGGAGAGCTGGCGGAGGATCTGACCCGTTTTTTGGAAAATCGTCCGATTTTGGCCCATCGTCCGGGTGTTTTGGAACGTGTCCTGAAATGGAACGCTCGACATCCGAAGTCGCTGGCGTTTACGTTCCTTGCCTTTTTGGCGATCTGGGTCGGTACGATGATCCACCATCAGATCATCCTTCAGGAAAAAACGCGGACGCAGGATGCACTGGCGGAAGCGCAGGCGCGATTTGAGAAGGCGCGGACTGCCGCAGACAAGCTGGTCAAGATCGCAGAAGAAGATCTCGCGTCCGACGATTCCCCGACGGTTCGCAGAGTCCGCCAAAAAGTCCTCGACACCGCATTGGTCCTTTACCAGGATTTTTTGCGGATCGACGAATTGGATCCTGAGACGGAGCAGCAGTTGACTGCGATCCGGAATTACGTGCAGCAGTTCATGGAACTTCTGTCCGAATCGAATGGGCTGCCGCCGATTTTTTTGCTGAATTACCACAATGTTCAGGCTGATTTGGAGCTGACGGACGCGCAGATCCAGGAAATTCGCCGTTTCAGTCGGGAATTTCAGAAAAAAGGCGAGCGTCTGTTTCGTGAGTACCGGAGTTTTACTCCCGAGGACCGCGTGAATCGGATGATGGAGCAGATCCGCAGTTCTGAGGCGTTTCTGAACCAGGTCCTGACGCAGGGACAGGCGAAGCGGCTGCGGGAGATCCAGCTGCAGTTCCAGCCGGAACGCATTTGCGATGAAAATGTGCGCCAGACGCTTCAGCTGACGGAAAAGCAGGTGGAAGCACTGGAGAATGCGTTTGCCTTTGCCCACAGAAGAAATTCCATGCCGGGAGATGCTCGTTCCGGCCACCATGCTGCGTATTCACACACCTCAATGCCAAACCTTCAAAGAGGCCCAGTTTACGAGAAAGCGGATCTTCCGCTTGGGGGCAACTCGGCTGGGCCTCTTCCATTTTCTTCCGATGAAAATGGACGGAGATCTTCAGAAAAAACGACGGAGCTGAATGCTGGACCCACTGATAGTCCGACGCAGCAGCTGCCGACATCTATGCCGGAAAGTGCCCCTCCGCAAAAAGACGTTCCGCAAAAAGACGTTCCTCGCGTTACGGTTTTGGACGCCTCCGCTGCGCAGACAGATTTTCCGCATGGCGGGAATGGCAGTGCCGGTTTTCGATTTTCCGGCCGGGATGAAAATCGCAGACGCTGGGGCGAACGCGAGTCCCAGAGAGAAAATGCGGGTGCCTACTGGCGGATGAGGAACAGCCACTCGGAGATCATTGAATCGATCCTGACGGAAGAACAGCTGAAGAAATGGAATGAAATGAAAGGGAAACCCATTCTTTGGCAGAATATGGAAAAGAAATCGGATCCATCCTGACGGCTTTGCCGGAGGTTTTGGAGATACTGCTTCCGGAAACTCACCATTCAGCGGCGGAGTGCTTTCTTACTGCTCGTGAGTTTTCGGTGCGTTTTCGGTTTGGCTTTTTTTCTGGGAGTCCGTTTCTGATTTTCTGGAAACTTTGGATGGAAAAACAGAGCAGGAGATGGACTTTTTCAGAAACTCTTTTCTCCCCCCCTTGACAAATAAAATCTCATCCGTTAGAATTAGAAAAGGGTCTACTTTCAAAACTTAAGGAGAAAAAAATGCCCCGCCGATTCTGGAAACTGTTCCGATTTTTCAAGGAAAATGCAGGAGACCGTCTGTTCGTTTCGGTTTTCCTGAGTGTTTGGTTTGGGATGGTGTGCCTGACCGTAAATTTCTGCTCTCTTTATGCACAGGAACCCGGAAAAGGTCCGGAAACGGCCGAAATGATCCCGTCGGATGTTCTATTTCGGATCGGAAAGGCGGATCAGAGTCCCGCTGAATTTCATTTTCGGCCGGATTGGGCTTCCTTTGCCGCGGAAGTGCCGGACAAAAATGCGCCGGTGCCTTTTTTGAAATTCACGGTCGGAAAAAACTGCGATGCGGATTGGACGCCATGGCACTGGTCCACGGCAGAAGCGAAGGCGGGGCATCGGAGTTTCTCGGCGGAGATCGAGTTTGATTCTCCGGAAGAAAAGGGCAAAATGTATCTCGTCCTCGGGATCGCGCACGGGATCTCCGGTCTCGGTTCTGAGGTTCGGGTGGTCACGAATGGGGTGGAATCGCCGAAAGTCCGCGCGAAAAATCCCGGAATGGTGAAAAATCCCTGGCATTCTTTCGATGTGCCCGGTTCCAGTGCGCTTCTGGCGGTCGAGATTCCTTCCGGAGCGGTCCGAAAGGGGAAAAATACGCTGACGCTGACGCTTTCCGACGGTTCGTTCATCTTCTACGACTACCTGTGTGTGCGGGAAAAACCGGAAGCTCTTCCGCTTCCGCCGGTTCCTTCGATGCTGGATGATTTCCTTGAGGCCGGGATGCCGGAAGAGATCCTTTTTGTGCTGCGGAAACCGAGTTTCGACGGACACTGGTACGCGAACATCGGGTACTATGGCGACAATGTGTGCCGTGTGCCGTTTCCGATGAACACAGGCGGCGCCATCTGTATTTTCAACGTGAAGACGAAGCAGGTCCGTACGATCTTTGCCGACTGGGAAGGAAATATTCGCGATCCACAGATCCACTATGATGCGGAGAAACTCATCTTTGCGTATCTTCCGAAAGGGAAAAAACACTACTCGCTCTACGAGATCAACGTGGATGGCACGAATCTGCACCAGATCACTGGAGCAGGGGAGGATGCTCCGCTGGATTTGCCTGCGGGACTGAGACCTTCTGCGGAAACCGAACACCGCACAACGGTCCACACGCGCGGAACGGAGCGCGATTTCGCGCCTCCGGGATGGGATGATTACGAGCCGACGTATTTGCCGGACGACAGCATCATCTTTTGTTCGACTCGGGCAAAACGCTGGGTGAACTGCTGGCTGACGCAGGTCGGAACGATCCATAAATGCGATGCGGACGGGCAGAATATTCGGGAACTTTCGCCGAATGTGGAGCAGGACAACACGCCGTGGGTCCTGCCGAACGGTCAGATCATCTACATGCGGTGGGAGTACGTAGACCGTGAGCAGGTGACGTACCATCATCTCTGGACGATGAATCCCGACGGAACGCGCCAGATGGTCTACTATGGGAATCTGCGTCCGTACATTACGATGCTCGCTCCGAAACCGATCCCGAATTCCGAGAAGATCGTCTGCATTTTCTCGCCGGGACACGGAATGCGAGAACACTATGGACCGATCACGGTAGTTGATCCTCGCATGGGGCCGGACGCTCCGGAGGGAGCGCGCCGGATCTCCAAAGGAAACACTCATGCCGATCCATGGGCGTTTTCCGAGGATAGATTCCTGGCGGCGGCGAAAGAACGGCTGGTTCTGGTCAATGGTGAGGGACGGGAGGAGACTCTCTTTACGCTCACGCCGTCATTTTTCGACGGGATCCGGACAGGCGAGATCATTCAGGCGGATTCTGCGGTCCCCAGCACGAGTCTTGTGCCGCAGGGGTTTTGGATCTGCGAACCGCGTCCGATCATGAAGCGTCAGCGTGAACGGCTCATCGCCGACCAGACGGATCCGTCGAAAGACTACGGGACCCTGGCTTTGGTGAATCTCTACAAAGGGCGGAAAATGAAGGATCTGAAACCGGGAACGGTGAAGGAACTCCTCATTTACGAAACGCTTCCGAAACCGATCCACTACTCCGGCGGGATGGAGCAGATCTCCTCATTCGGAACGTTCACGATCGAGCGTCTCTACGGCCGTGTTCCGGTGACGGAAGACGGGCGCGCATACTTTAATCTGCCGGCGTGCCGACCGTTCCTTTTTGTCGCGATCGACGAAAAAGGACACTGCGTGAAGCGGATGCACTCTTTCACGTCCGTCATGCCGGGCGAAAATACCGTCTGCATCGGCTGCCATGAAGAGCGGACGGAGACGCCGGGGGCGGACGAACGGGAACGTATTTCCGAGATCATGCGCACGCCGCCCGTTTTCCCGGAAAAAATCGCGGGGGTACCGGATATTTTCAGTTTTCCGCGCGACATTCAGCCGATTCTGGACAAACACTGCGTCGAGTGCCATAATCCGGACCGTGAAGAGGGGGGATTTAACTGCTCGGGGCATTGGAATCCGCTCTATACGTTCAGCTACCATCATATGTCGTGGCGGAAAATGTTCGGCGACAATCGGAACCGTCCGAAGAGTAATTTTGATCCGTACGAGATCGGAACGGGAAACAGTGAGCTTCTGCGTCTGATCGAGAGCGGCCATCAGGGAGTGAAGATGCCGGAAAATGAGCAGCAGATCATCCGCCTGTGGCTCGATGCGGGGGCGAACTATGCGGGAACGTATGCGGCGAATGCGTCCGGCGGTCTCGGCTACTATATGCAGAACACGAATGTGCGGAACGACAGAGATTGGCCGGAAACGAAGGCGATGGATGAAGCGATCTCGCGCCGGTGCGATCCGTGCCATTGCCCGACGGCAGAAGACCGCAAGATTGGGCGGTACAATCTGTACACGGACTACAAAGTGGACCATTTCCCGAAGAATCAGAAGAATCTTTTTGTGGCGCACACGCTTACGGAGGATAATGGGAGGTTCAACCGTCACGTTATTTTCGATCTTTCCTATCCGGAACAGTCGAAAGCCGTCCGCGGTCCGCTTTCGAAGTCGGCGGGAGGATTGGGAACGTGCGAGGCAAAGTCGGGGAAAGTCGTTTTTGCCGACACGAATGACCCGGATTACCGAACGATCCTGGCGGGGATCGAGCGCGGACGCCGGTACATTCTGGAAGAAGATAATCGGTTCAGCATGGTGGACTCCAGCCCGAACAATGGGGCGGACTGCCCGCAGAAATTCGTTCCGCGCTGGGCGTATCTCCGCGAGATGATCCGGTACGGGATCCTGCCGCCGGATGCTGACCCGAATGCGTCCTACGATCCGTACGAGCTGGATCGAAAGTACTTTGAGCTGCTCTGGTACAGGCCGAAGCCTGCGCAGCCGTGAAGCAGGAAAAGGACAGGAAAAGCAGAGGGGCCGGAAATCAGAAACGGACAGAAAGACAGGAGAGGACAGAAAATGGAAGTTTACTCGATCAATCAGATCGCGCCGGTTCTGAAGCTCGACACCCGGCAGCTTCAGCGAATGGCGGAACGCGGAGACATTCCGGCTCGAAAAGTTGGCGGAGAGTGGCGTTTTACGCACTCGGAGATCCTCGAGTGGCTTGAGGGGCGGGTCGGCAGCGGAAATGCGCAGGAGCTGATGGAACTGGAAAAGATGATGGAGCGTCTCGGTGCGGAAACGGCATTGGAAAACCGGCCGATCTCCGAGCTGCTTCTTCTGGATGGGATGAAAGTCCCTCTTCGCGGAAGAACGGGAAAGTCGATTGTCCGCGAGATGGTCGAGACGGCGATGCAGACGAATCTGCTTTGGGATCCGGACGCAATGGAAGACGCGATCTTTGAGCGTGAGGCGATGTGTCCGACGGCTCTGGAAAACGGCGCGGCACTCCTTCATCCGCGTCATCCGATGACGGACATTCTGGG
>CAZRGJ010000080.1:0-3686 GCA_964599445.1 uncultured Planctomycetaceae bacterium
ATCCGCGATTTCATTGCGCTCGGCAAATACTTCAAATGGCGGCTTTTTCGGCCAACTTCTTTCTTGGTACATCTGCCTGACTGGACGACCTTTCAGGCTTTCGCGTCCTACTTCATTACGCAGCGGAACGACTGCAAGGATGACTCACTGATGCTCGCGATGGTTCGACTTTTTGAAAAATTCGGTCTAAAAATGGGATCTCCGACGGATTATGTGCCGGAACTTCTCGCAGAAGAGGGGATCCTGACCCGGACTCAGCCCACAGAAGCGCAGTGGCGGGACATTCGGTACGGAATGGAGGTCGCGCGGGAACTGGGACGCTTTGACGTCGGGCAGTCCGTCGTCGTGGCGAACGGCGCGGTCATCGCACTGGAAGCGATCGAAGGAACGGACCGATGTCTGGAACGTGCAGGTACGCTCTGCCCCAAAGGCGGTCTGGTGCTCGTGAAGGCCGCGAAACCGAATCAGGATATGCGGTTTGACGTTCCGACGGTTGGGATACAGACGCTCGAAACATTCGCAAAAGCCGGAGGCCGGGTCATTGCGATCGAAGCAAAACGCTCCATTCTCGTGGACCGGGAAGAGGTCCTCCAGTTCGCCGACGCACACGCCATGGCCGTCTGTGCCGTTCAGTTTCCAGATCGTGCACAGGACAATGAGCAGAACAGTGGGCTGAATCATGGACAGGATCGCGTGCAAAACTGCGCAGAATGATCCAGAAAAAAGAAACGAAAGGAAAAATGGGAACCATGGCCGTTCAGTCACCGCGCAGTTCCATTCTCGTCCGTGAAGAGTACGTGGAGCAGGAGTACCTTTTCAAGATGCTTCGCGAACGGATGAATTCTACAGCAACACAAGAACTTCTCCGGACACTGCGCCACGAGATCCTCGCGACGACGAAACTGCCGATGGCCCTGGAATTCATGGAGTCGTCGCTCAAGCATACCGGCAGTATCGCGGAAGCCATGGGGACGATGAGCCACTACTTCACGCCGTTTCAGACGTTCATCATGCGGGAAGCAGAACGGGAAGACGGAAAATTCGACTACCTGATCGCGCTCCAGATCCTGGAAAAAGAAGCACATTGCCGTGCGGAGGGAATGGTACCGCAGGGAATGTTCCTCTACCAGTTCGAGGCACTGAGCCGAAATCGCCTGAAGTATGAAGACGGGCTGACGGCGGTAGCGCGCGACCCGGTTTTTGACGACACGTGGTCGGAGTGGATCCTGCTTCTTCGCAGACAGCTGGGATTGCTTGATTTTGCGGAAATGATTTTCGTGCGCAGTGAATACTATGCCGTCGTGCACGGTGAAACGCACGGCAAGCCGATCCTGTTCGGCGAAAAGGAAGGACGTATCGCGCTGGCAAATCGGCGAAAAGATCCAACGTACCTTTTTCTTGCCCTCCAGCGTCATCTGAACTATCCCGTCGTGCCGCGACCGATCCATGAAGAATCCGATGAAGCGCAGCTGGTGAAGCTCCAGAGGGTCGTCGACCACCTTCAGGCCCGCGTGAAGATTTTGGAAGATGAACTGCACGGCGGCCTCGACATCACAAAATACTACGTGAAGGACGAGTAAACCGGCGCACGTTTTGCCGGTATGCCGGTGCACAGTCTGCTTCTGCGTGCCTTCAGCAGCACGACAAAATGCCGCAGACTCACGTGTTCATGACGAACTTTCGAATAAAATCGTTCAGTTTAGCCCCCTGCGTCAGACAGACTCCATGACCGGCGTGCGGGAGGATGACCTCACTTTCCCGTTTTTTGGGAGGCATGACAGAATCATTCTTGCCGCGGATACAGAGCATCGGGAACTGGAACGTGCGCTCTTTATTCCGTTTCCAGCTGTACATCATGCGGACGACATGAAAACTGCGCCGGACCGGCGTCTCGACGATCTGCCGATACATTTCCTTTTTGGCGTCAGAAATTGCATTTTCCGGGGTAAAACGCAGACGAAGAAAGCAAAACATTTTGATGGTCAGCCAGGCACCGTCAGGGAAAATATTCAGCAAACGGCCAAGAATGAGCCATTTCCACGAAATATCTTCGGGTTTATCTGCGGAAGCGAAACGAAAGCAGGCGTGGACCTTGACCCCTTTTTTCTCGAGAAATTCTCCCACGATCGGAGCACAGATCCCTCCGAAACTGTGTCCGCCGACATAGCATCCGAGAGTCGGATCCTGACGATTTTCAGAACGCGCATTTTCGGAATAGTACGTTTCCCAGACAGATTCCGCCCACCGAAGCGCGAAACTTTCGACCTGATCTTTGCTGGTTGGACGGACCCACTCCGGAATAATGACGTTTAAAATATTGTTCAGACCGTCTCTTTGTGTCGCAAAAAGACGTTCATTGCAGGCAAGTCCGGGAAAAAGAAACAAAGGGGTCTTCATGGGTCTGTTTCCGAATTTATTTTATTCTGAGTTTTCAAATCCAGGAACCGTCTCCGGCAGTACCCCTTCCATACGCAAACCGACAGAGAACGGCACGGAATGGAGGAAGACCAGCTTTGACGAAAATTTCTAACTCGTGAACATTCTTGAACATTTTACCATAAAATTCCAAAATGTACAGACCCCCAGCCATAAAAAAAGATGAATTTTTCATTTTTTCAGATTTTTTGGCTGGATATTTTGCCGAATCGGAACATTTTCAGGACAGAAAATCATTCTGAACGACAGCACTTTCAGAGCGCAGTACCTGCGAAATACGGAAAATCATGTCAGATGCGATCATGGAACATTCCCCCAATTCCGCAGCCGCAAAATCGCCGGCTTTGCCGTGGATCCAGACTCCCAGACGGACGGCATCCAGCGGAGAAACGCCGAGCCGGAACAGCTGCGCACAAACGGCGGCGAGGATCCCCGTCAGGACATCGCCGCTCCCGCCGGTCGCCATTCCCGGATTCCCGGTCGTATTTCGGAAGGAACGCATTCCGTCTGAAATCAGCGTTCCCGGCCCCTTCAGTATCATGACCGTCCCGTTTTCTTTCGCAAACCGGACCGCACGTTCCCGCTGAAATTCCGGATCCCGTGCAGGCGCATCTGGACAGAGGCGCGCAAATTCTCCAGGATGCGGCGTCGCGATGCGCACATCAGCGTGCGGCGGGAGTTTCCCATCATTTCGGAACGAGATCTCCGAAAGCGCATTCAGAGCGTCTGCGTCAAAGACCGCCGGGATCGGCAGACGTTCCCAGAGACGCATCATCAGCCGATCCAGTTCCTTAGAGCGTCCCAATCCCGGTCCGATCGCCGCAATGTCGGCATTCTGCGCAAGCTCAAAGAGCATTTCTTCTGCCGCGTCCGAGATCCTGCCGTCAGGAGATTCCGCCAGAGGAACCGTCGTGAATTCCAGCCCGAGCGTCGAAACGATCGGAACGATCCGCTCCGGGACGGCCGCCTTCACCAGACCAGCTCCCGTTCGGAGAGCCGCCATCGCACAAAGTGCCGCAGCTCCCGACATTCCAAACGATCCTCCGACGACCAGTACGGTACCGAACGTCCCTTTGTGTCCGTCACTCGGTCGGTCCGTCAGCCGCTTGAGAAGCGATTCAGGCGAAAGGTCTCTGGTTTGCGTTTTTGATCGTTCCATGGCGATTCCTCTCCGACTCACCTATTTTCCGAGAGCCGATTCACTCATTGATCTTCCGGATCCAGACATTTCGGAATCGGACGGGGCTTTC